>CAYSIO010000142.1:0-4548 GCA_964431115.1 uncultured Vampirovibrio sp. | reverse complement strand
ACTCACAGAGTTCGTTAAGAGTCTCTACCCTCCCCGTTGGAGAGGGTATTTTATTACTTTCAATAAAATATTATATTTTATTGAATTTAAATAAGACTTCTGCTATGACAGATTGCAATTGCTATAGCGTCGACAGTATCGTCAAGCTTCGGTAACTCTTGGCTGTCAAGAGTTAATCTCACCATTTGTTCGACCTCTTTTTTATCAGCTCGTCCATAACCGGTCAGCACTTGTTTAACCTCCATTGGAGTGTAACTATAAGTTGGAATTTTGTACTTCTCAAGCACTGTTAAAATAACTCCACGTGCTTCTGCAACTGGTATAATTGTTTTTTGATTCTTGAAAAAGAATAGCTGTTCTACTGAAGCGCAATCCGGCTTATATTTTTCAACTATTAGTGATAAATCGTTATAAATTTCAAGCAAACGTTTTGAGTCATCAAGTTTTTTATCCGTCTGGATAGAACCTGATGTTAAAAGCTCAACATTTCCATTATTTGATTCAATCATTCCGTAGCCGACAATTGCCATGCCCGGATCAATGCCTAATATTTTCATAAAAAAATTATAACAGTAACTTAATATTTGTTCAATTATATGTGACAACCTTTTATTTTTGAGCTACAATTAGTCAGGAAACTAGTTTTTAAGGATATTATAAATGGCAAAAGATAATCAAGAGTTAGTAATCGGAATCCCTAGAGGAATGTCTTTTTATGGAAACTATCCTTTTTGGCACGGGTTCTTTTCGGCATTGGGATTTAAAATAGTTTTATCAGACCCGACAACTAAAGAAACTATGTCCGAAGGCTCAGCTCTGGTCGTAACAGAAACTTGCTTACCTATAAAAATATACTTAGGGCATATTTTAAACCTAATTAATAAAAAAGGTATAAAAAATATTTTTGTACCATCTTTACAATCTGTTGCTCCGAAGATTTATAATTGTTCTAAAATTAGAGGGCTTCCTGATTTGGTCAGAAATGTTGTTAAAGGTGATTTTAATATAATTGAAGCAACATTAGACAAATCTGCTAAGAAACAAGGTCTATATGAGTTTTTAGCCGAAGCTGTTGCTCCGTTTGGTATTACGGATATGGAAAAGATTAAATCTGCTTCGAAACAAGGTTGGAAGGTCTATAACAATTTTTTAATGATGATGCGCTCCGGTATGAGCTATAAAAAAGCCCTTTCAAACGCTATACAAGGTAAGATACTTATTGAATCTAATCATTCATCTCATCCGATTAACGTTGCGTTGGTTTCTCACGGTTATAATATTTATGATGAACGAGCTTGTATGAAGATTTTTGATAAATTGGAAGCTATGGATGTTAACGTTCATACATCTTTGCAGCTAACTGACGAACAAATGGAAGAAGGTATTGCTTCTTTCGGTCAAAAACGCTATTGGGCAAACGAGTACGAAATGACAGGTACTGCAGGTCATTATTTAAAAGATAATAAAATCGACGGAATAATTACACTGAATGCTTTTGGTTGCGGTCCGGATTCATTAATGATAGAAAGAGTAATGAGAAAAGCTAAAGAACTTAATAAGCCAATGCTTTCTTTAACCATAGATGAGCATACCGGTGAAGCAGGTTTTATAACTCGTTTGGAAGCCTTTATTGATATGCTATACCGTAAAAAACGTTCAAAAATCATAAAAGACATATCAATTGCAGATTACAATTATTCACCACAAACTAATATTTGTGAGAATGCATTGCTTGAAAAATAAGGTTTTGCTATCCTTCTTTCCAGCTTGTTCCGCAGTTTATATCAACTTCCAATGGAACTCTTAACGGTTGGTTAAGCTCCATTGCTTTTAGAACAAGTTGTTTAACTGTTTCAAGCTCGTATTGTGGAACTTCAAATACAAGTTCGTCGTGTACCTGCATAATCATTTTTGTTTTTAGCTCTTGAGCTTCTAATTGTTTATCAACTTCAATCATTGCCATTTTGATTAAATCTGCTGCAGAACCTTGAAGTGGCTGGTTAATAGCTGCACGCTGCGCAAATTCTCTGATTTGAAAATTCGGACTCATAAGTTCAGAAGCCAGATAACGTTTTCTTCCAAACATGGTTTCAACATATCCGTTTTCGGCAACAAACTGTTTTTTGTCTTCCATATATTGTTTCACTTTTGGATAGTGTTCGAAATATTTATCAATGAACTCTTGAGCCTCCGCGTTTGAGATTCCGATGCTCTTTGCTAATCCATATTTAGATTGTCCGTAAACAATACCGAAGTTAACAGCTTTTGCTTTTCTGCGCATATCTTTTGTGACTTCATTTATTTCGACACCAAAAACTTTTGAGGCTGTCATCGTGTGAACATCTTCTCCTGACGAGAATGCGTGAATAAGGTTTTCATCACCGGAAACGTGAGCAAGAAGTCTAAGCTCGATTTGTGAATAATCTGCGGAAAGGATAAGACTTTCCGGGCTTTGAGCACAAAATGCCGCTCGGATTTTGTTTCCTTCTTCGCTTCTAATCGGGATATTTTGTAAGTTAGGATTAGAAGACGAAAGCCTTCCCGTAACAGTCAACGCTTGATTATATGTTGTATGAATTCTGCCGTCACGTTTACTAATCAGTGTTGGTAAAACATCTGTGTAAGTTGATTTAAGCTTAGAAAACTTGCGGTGCTGAAGAATATAGTCACAGATTTCATATTCTTCTGCGAGTTCTTCCAGAATTTCTGCGCTGGTAGAACGTGATTTTTTCTTTTTAGATTTAAGCTCAAGTTTATCAAAAAGAACTTCTGCAACTTGTTTCGGAGAATTTATATTGAAAGGCTCGCCTGCAAGCTGATAGATAAAGTCTTCCAACTCTGCAAGTTTCTCTGTCATATAAGCTGATAATTCGTTTAAATAATCCGAATTAATTGCAACACCTGTATACTCCATCTTTGCAAGAACTTCTGTTAAAGGTAACTCGATATCAAGGACTAGTTTTTTTTCATCCTCTTCGAGATTTTTCATCCAGTAATCATAAAGTTTTAAAATAGTATCAGCTTCATCGCAAGCATATTTTTGAATATCTTCAGGTTTTGCAAGAATATGGTTTAAGAAATCCAGTGCTTGTGCATCAAGCGTGTGCTTACGATTTGGGTCTTTAACATAGCTTGCCAGTAGTACGTCAAACTCTAAACCTTTTGGTGAAAAGCCTTTGTTTAATAAGTGATTATATTCTGACTTTGCATCAAAACATATTTTTTTAATATTATTGTTTTCAATAACAGGTTTTAAATTCTCAACAAATTCCTGAGGAAAATAATAGTTTTTACCGTTTGAAATGCCAACATGAGTTATTTCATCATCTTTGAAGTAATACTTTATGCCTATTCTTTGAGAGTTGTTTAGTTCATTTAATGCTGTTTGTAAATTGTCAGAATTTATAATGATATAATCAACGTCACTATCGTCGACAGTTTCTTTTATAGCTTGTGTAAATAAGTTCTGTTGTACAGCTTCCCCTGATGCGTCTTGAGGTTGTGCAAATAAGCTCAAATTTTCTCCGACAGATACTTCTTCAGGACTAAAAGAAGAAAGTATTTTATCGATATTTTTAATAAAAGTATAGAACTGCATTTTTCTTAAGAATTCGGAAACTTTGCCGATTTGAGGTAAAGTAACGGTTGCTTTTTCCATATCAAAATTGATATCTACATCACGAATAATTGTTGCAAGTTCTTTTGAAAGAATAGCAGTTTCTTTTTGTGTACAAATTTTTTCTCTTATAGCATTTTCCGGAATATTTTCGCAATCAGCTAAAAGCTCCTCCAGGTTTGCGTATCTGCTAAGAAGTTTTTGAGCTGTCTTTTCTCCGATACCGCGAATACCCGGAATATTATCAGAAGTATCTCCTCGAAGCCCTTTATAATCGATAACTTGGTTTGGGTAAACTCCGAGCTTTTCATAGACTTTATTCCAGTCATACTCGACCAATTCCCCTTTTGAAGGAATAAGCACTTTAACCATACCTTCTTTATCAATAAGCTGAAAACTATCTTGGTCTCCTGTTAGGATAAGAGTGTGGTTTCCGCTTTCTGATGCAATCTTGGAAATTGTTCCGATAACATCATCAGCTTCATATCCTTCTTTGGTGTAAATAGGTATATCAAAAGCTTGCAGTCCTTCTACGATTACTCCGATTTGAGAACGTAGGGTATCCGGCATGGCTTCGCGATTAGCTTTGTATTCTTCGTATTTTTCCACACGAAAAGTTTGTCTTCCCACGTCAAAAGTTACCGCTATAAAATCCGGTTTTATACGTGCAAGAAGATCAAAAATTGCTTTAAAAAAACCATATACAGCCCAAGTAGGTTGATTATCGGAATTTTTCATCCCTGTTCTTTCTAAAGCATAATATTGACGAAACGCCAAAGCGTGCCCATCAATTAAAACCAAAGTCTTTTTATTTGACATACCATACTCCCTTTGCTTAAGACATTATATCACAATTGATATTATTAAAAAATTCAGAATATGATGTTAATTTTCGTAACGATTTTAAAACAAAAATCTATTCAACTAGCAAA
>CAYSIO010000141.1:3580-4583 GCA_964431115.1 uncultured Vampirovibrio sp. | reverse complement strand
GCAAGCTGTTCTTGCGTAAGCCCGCGATTAATACGCATTCTTTTTATCTTTTTGCCTAACTCTTCTTTTATACCCATAGCCACCTTTTATTTTTGTCGGATTAGTAAATCCGACCTATTTTTTAGATTTACAACATAATACTTTATACGTTTAATTTCATGAAATTATTGCTTTTATGAATCTAAATGTATTTTATATTAAGTTTTGTAAACCTGTAATGTGGCTTAATTTCTGAATTATAACTTTTTAGAAATTTAATTTCATAAAATTAGGCAATTTTTAAAAACAGAAATACTTTATATAAACATAACACGAAGAAAAAGGAGAAAATTATGACAAACAAAATTCAAAATGAAGTCAATGTTGTTTCAGGTATGACAGTATCAAATGTTCAACGAGCAGGTACTGAAGCACAGGCTAAAGCGATTAAATTATTCGACTGGAATAATGATGGCGTTCTTAGTAAAAAAGAAGCTAATTGCTTTAATTCATTCCAAGTTGAATTAACACAAAATCCTTTAAAAGAGAATACTTATCAAATATCATTATTTAATAAAGAATCACTTGGCGAAAACAAAAGACCGGAAGGGATTCATATAGATTACAGTAATGAAGAAGACTTAAATAGCTTATCTGTAAAAGATGGTGAATTAGTATTTGATAACAATTATGTTACCTATGATAAATATGAGCAAATTTCATATAATGCTTCTGAAAAAACACTTCTTGTTGATGGACTAGAAAAAGGAACATTATTTGTTAAAGATGCAAAAACTCTTGATGTCCATAACTCAGATGTAGTGGATATTCTTGTTGATAGAGTTGATAATTTAACAATAACAAATACTTCGGACAAATTTTGCGGCTTTAAAACTGCAACAGACATATATGTTAACAAAGATCACGATACTAATATAAATGTAGATAATAACTCAAATGTTGATGTGAAAAGAATAGATTTTAAAGACTAAATAAAATCAACTAATTTATTTATAACAAAGGT
>CAYSIO010000141.1:0-3570 GCA_964431115.1 uncultured Vampirovibrio sp. | reverse complement strand
CTAATTTTCCATTTTCCACTTTCAATTTTCAATTTATATTCTCGGAGGTCTCATGCCGGTTGCTTTCTTTTTAGTCCCACCTACAGAAGAAACACAAACCTTATCGCCGACTTGTACTTCGTTTGTAATAATCTGTGTTTTATTATCATCAAACGCACCCAATTCTACATCATAACGTTTCAAACCTGTATTTGTCTTTATCCAAACGCCTTGTTTCTCATATTTTTGAGTATTATCTTGAGGAGTGAATTTCAATGCCTGATTTGGAACACAAAGTGCATTTTTTACGTCACTTGTGATTATTGATACATTAGCTGTCATGCCGGGAATTACAAATCCTTCTGAGTTATCAACAGATACGATTACGGTATAAGTTACAACGTTATTTGTGGTAGTGCTTGCAAGACGGACTTGAGTCACTTTGCCTTCAAATGTTTTATCTTGATAACCGTCAAGCGTATATTTTGCAACCTGTCCGACTTTAATTTTTCCGATATCAGCTTCGCTTACGCTTGTTTCAATCTGCATTTGAGTCAAATCTTTAGCTACTTCAAAAAGAGTTGGTGTATTGAAACTGGCTGCGACTGTCTGTCCAACATCAACAGCTCGAGAAATAACAGTTCCGTCAACAGGAGAAGTTATTTTTGAATAACCTAAGTTTGTCATATTATTATTCAAAGTTGCTTGTGCTGCGTTTACTTCTGCATTGGCGGAAGATACCTCTGCTAACGCTTGTTGATAGTTTGAATAAGCAAGTTCTACTTCGTCTTTAGAAACGTAGTTTTTCGCATAAAGATTTTTGTATCTTTGATAATTATTTTTCTTATAGTTTAAAGAAGCTGTAGCTCTTGCGAGAGTTGCTTTTGCATTATTTAATTTTGCAGTTGATTGATCAACATTTGATTGGAACAAACTTGGATCGAGCTCTGCAAGCATATCGCCTTTTTTGACAACTGAATTATAATCCACATAAATTTTTGCAACCGTACCTGAAACCTGAGTACCGACTGCGATTGTATTGATTGGCTTAATTGTGCCGGAAGCCTCAACGTATTGCGTAATAGTTTCTTGAGTTACAGGCTTTGTAACGTATTTGACTCGTTTTGAACCGAAAACGCAAAAAGCGAGAACTAATGCTAAAACTGTTCCTAAAATTATTAAATATTGTTTTTTCATTTTGTATTTCCTTCTTTATCTGAGGTTGTACCCCACCTAACCTCCCCATTAGGGGAGGAACAACATTAAAAATTTTCCATTTTCAATTTTCCATTTTCAATTATTTTTCCCCCATTGATTTTCTGAGAGTTTCTCTTGCAACGTTGTATTCAAAGACCGCTTGCACAAAGCTTAACTGCGAATTGTTGTAATTCGCTAACGCATCTTGAAGCTCGACATAGTTGTTTAATCCTACACTATAACGTCCGTCTGCAAGTTCAAAGTTTTCCAAGCTTGCTTTAACTTTTTGACTCATTAACGGAATTTTGCGTTCAAGCTGACGCATGTTTATATAATTTTCTTGAACTTCCCAAAAAATATCTTGTTTTGCAATGTTCACATTATGATTTGCGATATCTAAATAAGCTTCGCCTTCTTTAATTTGGTAGTGAATTCCGTAAGGATTAATTGAGCCGAGCCCCATACTTGCACCGACTTGGAACGGACTTGTATAAGTCGATTCGTTCTTTGTATAACCCCAAGTCAAATCTGCAGTAAGCTCTGGCGCATAAGAACGCTTGATAGCGTTGAGTGATTCCTCTTGAACTTTAGCGAGCATTCTGTTTGATTTCAAATCAGGACGATTCTCTAACGCCTTATCAACTGCTTCTTGACGTGTCAACTTAAGAGGAGAAAGCTCGTAATCCTGAATAATATCGTTATGCTCAATTCCTGAGCTCAGCATAATAAGCCCGTCTTCGTTCTTTTTAACGTTAATACCATTTACACCGGAGTTGGAATCTACAGACTGCATTTTCTTTTTATAATCAGCTTTTAAGAACCCAAAGCTTTCCGTATTTTGTACAATAAAATTCTTAGAATCAGAATAATACATAGAATTTTTTAGCGCCAAAACATTTGTAGCAAGACTATTTTGTGCATCGACAAGCTGAATTTTGGAATCAGCAAGATTCACTTCTGCGTTAACGACGTCGATTTTTGATTTCAAACCTTCGTCAAACATAGCTTTTGTACGTTCGTAGTTAAGCGTATTGATTCTAACGTTTTGCTCGTAAATGTCTAAATTTGCCAATAAACGCAAAACGTTGTAATAATTCATTTTAACGTTGTATACAATATTCAAAATATCATAATCATAATCAAATTGAGCGGACTGAGTATCATACTTTGCCATATTAATTCTTGCGGTGGTTTTGCCAAAATCCCAAATAAGTTGCGAAATTCCTGCATTAAACCCAACCGAATCGGTATTTGTATTTGCAATTCTTGTTCCACTGTTGGTTAAGTGATTATAATTAACCCTAGCAGTCAAACGAGGTGCAAAACTTGCTTTTTGTTGACCGATTCCGGATTGTGCAGCTTTAATATGTTCTAAGCCGACTGCAAGATTTGGATTGTGCTCCAGCGCATAATTTACGCATTCCTCAATCGACATTGTAATATAGTTTTGTTGATTTTTTTTGAAGGTTGTGACAGCCGGAAGCTCGATTTCTGCAACTTCGACACGCTTGTTTTTCTTAGTTTTTTCTAATTTAACTTCGTTTTTTTCACGCTTAAAAAAGTTGAAAAAGCTTTTCTTTTCACCAGCTTCTTCGATTGCGAAAACACTGCTTGTTGCAAGTAATAAAGCTAAAGATAAAACAATTGTTTTTTTCACGAATCCTCTCCTGTGGATATTTTACTATAATTTAAACGAAAAATAAATAAATTTGTTCATTCACGTCATCGCGGGCTTGACCCGCGATCGCAAGAGTAAACAGACTTTGATTTGTAAGCCATTGCGACCCCGCATCAAGTGCGGGGTGACATATAATCAGATAATCTTTTCATATAAATCTTCAAAAGTAGGGTTAAAATCTTTTATTAATTTTAGTTTCCAAGCTTTTTTCCACTTTTTTAGTTGCTTTTCTCTTAATATGGCAGATTCTATATTATCAATAGATTCAAAATAAACCAATTTAGTTGCATTATATTTTTCTGCAAATCCATCTACAACTTTTTCTTTATGCTCCCAAATTCTTTTTGGTAAATTAGAAGTGACACCTGTATAAAAAACAGTGTTAAACTTATTCGTTAATATATAAACAAAAGAGTTTTCTTTCATAATAATATTGTACCACTTTTTCTGTCATTGTGCATTTCACGTCATCGCGGGCTTGACCCGCGATCGCAAGAGTAAACAAGTTTTGATCTGTAAGCCATTGCGACCCCGCATCAAGTGCGGGGTGACATAATTTTAGTAAAAAACGGAATTTTTCAACTGGATTGCTTCACTTCGTTTGCAATGACGAAAAGAAATCTTTTGCTCCATTTTTTCTTCTCTGCCCATGTTCTAGTTCAACACATATTAGACTACCGCTCGCTTTTTTAGGAAAATAGAAAACGAAAGGAGAC
>CAYSIO010000140.1:0-4584 GCA_964431115.1 uncultured Vampirovibrio sp. | reverse complement strand
ACATTCTTTCTTCGTAATCGATTAGAAGAGGGAAGAAATCAATCCCAACTCTAGGTTCTTTTGAAACAACGCAGTGAACGAATAACATTGTATCACCGCATCTTACTGTAACACTACCATTAGTAGACTGTGCGTATTTGCCAGTCTCAATTGTGACGGTCTTTCCGCCGATTTCTAACTGAAAACTTTTTGTTTCCGGTACCATTTTTTCCTTCTTTCTTCCGGCTACTCGAAAGCCGGACGCTTCCATTAAATAATAATTCTTTTCGGTAATAATTATACAATAAATAGTATTTTTTGTCATTCAACGAAATTTAGGGGGTAAAATTAAAGGGACTCTTCGGGGGTAAACATATTAGGTATTGATATTTACTACAAACATGTAAGTCTCAGAGTGACGAATTACTGTCATTCTGAGCGCGAAGCGCGAAGAATCTCTATAACTTTATGTTAAAATACTGTTTATGAACGAAAAGCAAGGTTATGTTTATATATTAACAAACAAAGTAAACACTGTTTTATATACAGGTGTAACTTCTAATCTTGTAAAGCGTATTTATGAGCACAAAAATAAATTGGTGCCTTCATTTACAAATAGCTATAATGTAAGTAAATTAGTTTACTATGAGGTCTATCCTTCAATTTTATCAGCAATTGAAAGAGAGAAACAAATCAAAGGCAAAAAAAGAGTCTATAAAGAAGCTTTAATTAATGAATTTAATCCTGAATGGATAGACTTGTACCCAAGTATTGTCAGTTAAAGAGGTGGTAAAGTTAAAGAGACGGTAAAGTTAAAGAGACTCTTCGTCGTTACACTCCTCAGAGTGACGAATTACTGTCATTCTGAGCGCGATTGTCATTTGATGAATAATTAAAGGGTCTCTTCGGTGGTAAAGTTAAAGACACTCTTCGGGGGTAAACATGTTAGGTATTGATATTTACTACAAACCTGTAAGTTTCAGAGTGACGATATGCTGTCATTCTGAGCGCGAAGCGCGAAGAATCTCTATAACAAAAAGACTCGCCGTTTGACGAGTCTTTCTAAGATTATTTGTAAAGAACTTTTAAATTGTTTTCAAATATGTGTCCGGTACAGTACAATGCGTTTTCCGGGATAGCTCCATCTGCGCATTGTTCTGTCCATAACGTCGAATCTTCACCCCACCAGTCATTACCACCAACAGGTTTAAGTGAACCATCATTCCACATAGAGAATGCAAATAAATCAATACCTGCGGTATTAGGTTTTGTCTGCCCGTTAATATCTACATATACTGCACCGATTCTTTGCTTATGAGGAAGTAAGCCTGTGTCAGTTTGTTTTGAAGTAGGCAATCCGGATATGATGAAAATCATACCGTCTTTAGTCAAAAGCTTGCCGGCTAAGCCGGTTATCAATGGTAAATCTCCTGCTTGATCATAAGTGCCGGTATAACTTGAAATCACATCGGCTTTCAAGTAATTGGTCAATACCCCTGTATATTCACTTATACTTGTGTTGCTTATAGTGTAAGCATCAGTTAGCGCGTCTACATCATTATTATTTAACAAGACTTGGTTAGCTTGTTCAAAAGCTGCAACAGCTTTTGCAAGTTTCGGACCGATTTGTGCTGATGTTGTATCTGCCATTAATGCAGGAAGTGTTATCGCTGCAATAACTCCAACTATACCTAAAGTTATTAAAACTTCTGCTAAAGTAAAGCCTAATTTTTTCATGTAAAAACCTCTCTTTTATTATCCATATGGTAGCACAAAAGAGAGGTTATGTAAAGTTTAGAGCCTGTCTTATTGAACCGGTTGAATATCTACTTTGGAGAGATTTTGGCTGGCTTTTGTGAATTGTATTGAACCCGGTGGGGTACAAGTTTTTGTGGCTACGGTAACTCCAAGCCCAAGACCGACACCGGCACCTAGTAATGTTGCTCCTATTTGTTTCATTGTTCCCCAAAATCCATTACCTTTTACTTTGATGGCAGGAATTAAACCTCCAAGAAGCACTCCTCCTGCAATAATCCATTTTGATAGTCTTTGCATTTTTTCCATTTTTTGTGGTGGAGTATTCTGTACATATTTTTGCAATTTTGGAGCTGCTTCCATCATGTCTTTATAAGATTTTTCAAATGTATCACAATCTTTTTGAGCAACACTAAGCTTTCCGGCAACTTGTCCGCTGCCGTCGGTAACTTGATATATAACTCTACCGTTTTCAGCTGTTCCGATCCTGTTGATTGAACCGTAATTATTTGAACTTTGATTAGACACATTTTGAACCATAATAAATTCCTTCACACTTCTACTTATTAATATAAAGGATTTTTTTTAGATAAAATTGCTAAAATGTTAAGAAAAATGTGAAATTTGTTACATTTTTAATATGTAAAATACTTGTCAAAATCTACATCTTCAAAGTTGCATAGCAAATGGAAAATATCATCGTCATCATCGAGACGATGAAAGTTATATTCGTCAAATTTCCAGTATTTTGGATTCATTCCTTTAACGCGTACGATATTTTTTTCTTTTAAAATGTTAAGCTTCTTTTTAACTTCTTCTACAGGAAGATTTACTAATTTTGCAAGTTCAACAGCAGTAATGCCATCTGCGCTACTGCATTTTTCTGGGGTAAGGAACATGAGTTCCAGACCGACCATTTTTAAATTTGTGTCTTCCGTTTCTGAACTCATATTCTTATTATAACTCACTTTTTAAAATTTTTATCGTTTTTTTATATGAGTTGATATATAATTTTGTTGAATAGGGGGAAATCCAGTTGCAATTGACGACGGTTAGAAATAATAAATCTGCAATTACTTGGCTTGGAGCTGCTCATTTAGTAAATGATATATACACAGGCTTTTTAAATCCGATTATGCCTTTTATTGCTGCAAAATTAGGGTTTACGATGGCTCTTGCAACAGTCTTAATCGGGATTACTCAAATCTGTTCAAACATGTTTCAGCCTATTTTTGGTTTTTTTGCGGATAATATTTTGAAACGTTTTTTTATTTTTTGGGGGTTAATACTTGTCTCAACTTTTATACCGTTAGCGTCGATTGCACCAAATGTTGTGATATTAACGTTATTTATGATTTTGGGTTGTTTAGGCAGTAGCTTTTTCCATCCGCAATCAACCGGTTTTGTTAATTATTTTTCAGGTGACAAATGCTCGGAAAATATGGGGGTTTTTGTAAGTCTTGGGTCGTTAGGCTTTGCATTTGGTCCTTTATTAGCTGCTTTTATTACACAAACAGTCGGGTTAGATAAGATTATTTATACATCACTGTTGGGTTTATCTCTTGCAAGTTGTATGTTTGCATTTGTTCCTAAATTATCTTTAATAGAGAAAAAACCGCCTAAAAAAGAGTTTATCAATTCATTCAAGGAAATTCTTTCCAATCGCCAAATGGATTACTTGTTATTGATTTCAATGATGAAATCTCTTGTTACGAACAGCTCTTGTATTTTGCTTCCTTTTTTATGGAAATCAATGGGGTATACTCCGTTTTATATAGGCTTGGCATTATTTCTTTTTGTTTTTGCAGGCTCAATAGGTTCGTTTTTGAGTCCTAAATTTGAGAAAGCCTTAGGAGCTAAAACTGTTATATATTTCTCAATGTGGGCGACTTTCCCAATGATGTTGGGGTTTGCATTTATTTACAAGACAATGCCTATTTTATCAATGTGCTTATTTGCATTAATGGGATTTACTACAATGCTTGCTCAGCCAATAACTCTTGTTCTTGCTCAAAAAGCTTTACCACAGTATAAAAGTATTGTTTCAGGTTTTATAAACGGATTCTGTTGGGGAATTATTGCGCTATTTTTGTCTGTTCTGGGGGCGATTGCACAAAAATTCGGAATAATGAATGTGTTAGTGATTTTAACGATTTTTCCTGTTATAGCTTCTCATAACGTAAAATATCTGGAAGAATAAAGTTTTTATGGATTTTCATAATTTCTAGTGTAAATTTATGTAAAATTTACATTTAATTTGCGCAAAAAATATTTTTTTTTGTTTTGAATTATGTATAATAGTTGAAGGAAAAGATTTGGATTTATGTTACAGAACATCACAAATACAATTACAAATAAAACGGCAGAATCACAATATGTAACAAGACCAACTGAAGCTTGTGACGAGCTGGAGCTTTATTTAAACAGAATTTTTGAAAAGGAATTAGCAACACCTGATTCTGTGTTGTTGGCATATAATCCGTTTGTTATCAAAAAAATTGCAAGCTATTTATCAGGTAAAATCAAAATGCCGGCTTCAATTGGTATTGCAGGTGAAACAGCAAGCGGTAAATCAACTATTACGAAAGATTTACTTGATACTATTGAGTCTTTTGCAACAGAGTTTGGAATAAGTGATGCAATTACTCGTGTTAATACGGATGATTATTATTATGATCGTTCTGAAATGGTGAAAGCTGCAGGTAGTTTTTCGGAATTTGCAAAGAATTATGACTTGGATGTTCCTGAAGCTCTTGAATTAGAGTTGATGAGTAAACATATTAAAGAATTGTTAGCAGGAAAATCTACATATCTTCCTAAATATGACATGAGCGGTACTGCAATTAGACA
>CAYSIO010000139.1:0-4615 GCA_964431115.1 uncultured Vampirovibrio sp. | reverse complement strand
TTCTCAATTTTAATTTTTGCACCAAGCGTCTCAAGTCCTTTTATATGGAAATCAACTCTTCTCTCTCCGATAGCGCACCCGCCCGGTAATGCAACAATAGCTTCTTTACATCTTGAAATAAGTGCACCTAAAATAGTAAAAGATGCTCTCATCTTACTTACAAGTTCATATCTTGCCGTGATTGAAGTTATGTCAGTAGAATCAATTACAACAGATTTTTCTTCTTTATTATAATCAAGTTTTGCTCCTAATTCAGACAGAACTTTCAGCATAATACTAACATCTGTCAATTGTGGAACATTGTATATTTTTGTACAGCCTTTAACTAAAATAGCTGCAGCTAACAACTTTAAGACAGAGTTTTTAGCTCCGCCAATTGCTACTTCTCCCTTTAAAGTTTCTCCACCCTGAATTTTAAACTTCTCTGTCAAAATTCCTCCAATCTACAATTACAATCATACAATCATTATAACTTCTTGTAAAGAGGCTTACCACAGCAAACAATATATAAAGAAAAAACCTTCTTAAAGAAGGTTTTTCTCTTTTTTCTTTATTTTATCTAACAGCTATAGCTGCATCCGCCACCACTAAAACTTGATCCTGACGAAACTGAAGAAGCAACTGAACCACAAGATTCCGTGCTACCTGCAAAAGCTATTGAACCGCAGGATTCCGTACTGTCAGCATAAGCAATTGAACCGCAAGTCTCACCTGATTCACCAAATGCAACAATCGCAGCATCACTCGGCCCGTCATAAAAACTGCAAGTATCTAAACAGTCGTCACTTGGTGCTGATATAAGACAAGTATTATTTGAAATCAAAGAAGTATTTGATGAAATTAAACCAACACTACCAGTTGGATTAGTATTAGCACCGATAAATTTAAAACCGCTATTTTTTTCTTCTGAACCTGCAAATGTTAAGTAAGCCATGTTTTTAAATCCTATCTTTGTGTCTACATCTATATAAAGTTTTTAAATTTTGCTTAATTTCACGACTCTTTTTTTTCGTTACATTTGTTAACATTTCTATAACCAGTACCTGCCCTATACCCTGAAATAGCGTACATAATAGGCAAAGCAGGTTCAATCCATTTTAGTCCTGACATAACAGCAACCGTTGCAATATCATCGGTGTGCAATCCTATATCTAAAGCTTCCGGTCTGCGTTCGTTGTAAATACCACCACAAGACTTTTGCCCAAAAAGAGGATTAATTAGTCTATTGCTAATAATATTTGCAAGAATACTCCCGCCAACAACTCCGGTTGCAATAATTCCTCCAATCATTCCAAAAGCTCGTCCGGATTTACTTTTTACTCCGGCTTTTTCCATTATCCCTAAGGCAACACCTGCACCTACGTTGCATAAGAAAATATTTGCCAGATATTGGTAAGCACCCTCTTTAATTTTGTTTGGGACCTTTTCCTGCCAGTTATCAACTGTTACCATATCACCGGCAATCCCACCTGTAATTCCACCTATAACCGGTATTAAACCTAATAAGGAGAGTCTGCCTATCTGAGAAAATATTTCTTTAGAATTTATATTTTCCGGCTCCGGTATAAGCTTGTTTAATAAGTCAATATTTGAACGGTTTTTATATAACTCATTGATTTCACCAAAGCTTAAAATCTTTGTTTTAGCTCTGTTAAAAAGCCTTGTTGTTTTATCATCAATTTTATTGTTTTTAATAAAACTATCTATTAATTCAGTATTTTCTTTTTTTATATTTTTGAGAGTTGCAGGAGTACTTTTGAAAATTTGATTGGCAATTTTCGGTGCAACTAATGCTGACAGGACTGTAAACAACATTGTGGTACCGACTCTAAGAAGTGTCTTATTCCTTTTTTCAGGTTCAGAGTGTTTTACAGCATGCGCTGTGTAGGCTCCTCCGCCTACAGCAAGAACATACGGAACCTTCTGTTCAAATTTCGCGACCAAAATCGGCTGGTCAAGATACTTGCCCACGACTTTAAGAATATTCATTCTTATTCCTTATTTGCTAATGTATTCAGAAATTTTTTGAAACGCGTTATCCGTTATAACGTGCTCTATTCTACAGGCATTCAAAGAAGCTTCATCTTTAGATAAACCTAATGTATTTTCGAAAAAGTTTTGTAAAATTTTATGTTTAGAAAGTATCTTTTGCGCAACTTCTTTACCGTTTTCTGTAAGAGAAATTACATCATATCTGCCATAATTAATATACCCCTTATTAGCAAGTTTCTTCAAAGCTTCCGAAACTGATGCTCTTGAAACATCCAACTCTTTAGAGATATCAATTGCACGAATATTCTTTTCGTTTTCTGAATAATTACAGATAACTTCAAGATAATCTTCCATACTGGCAGTAAGTTTTTCCACAATAAAACCTCTTATTAATATACCTTTGAAGTTAATTGTAAGGCATGCCTAACATTTTGTCAAGTAAGATTATTTTAAGCTTTTACAGATTCCGGCTTGTCTAAATCATAAGTACCGGGAAATTCATGCTTACCTGTAGTGTGTTTTGTATACCAATATTGGAACTTAGGTATAAGAGTTGATAAGAATAAAGCCGCAACAGCAAAACCGGCTACGAAATTTATACCGCTAAATATTAAGCTTTTATTTTTCATTTTCTTCAATGAATCACTTGTTATCTTTCCGTCTTTAGCTTTTTTACAGATATCTCTTACATAGTCTTCCATTTCTGCTTTTATGCTATATAGCTTTTTATTAGAAACAAATTTGAATTCATCTTTGCTGGCACCCTCTGTAAAATCAGAGAAAATTTTATCAAGCAACTCCGGATTATTGATTTCTGCAACGTTAATAGCATCAATAATTTGCTGTTTTGTAATAACAGCTTCTCCTTCACGTAGAGGTTGAAGCTTAGACATTTTTCTGATTCTGTTGTAGATGTTTTTATCATCACCATAGAATTCTTTGAGTTGAGTTACTCCAACTGCTTGCAGAGGTTCTGTCTTAGTTTTTCTGAATTTATTCATGAACCTATCAAATCTAGACAACTCTTCAGTTTCGAACGGAATTCCTTCTTTAAGTTTTATATCAGCAGAGTTTTGTCCGAGCATTATTTTTCTAAAATCTTCAACACTCATAGTACCACCATTTTCATTTAGAATGCTTTCTAAGTGTTTGTTCAAAATAGCTGTACTATTTGGATTAAGTCTTGTAAATCTACCTGTTTCAATAAAGTTCATTAAATTACCGACATGGTTTTGAGCCCACATGTAGAAGTAAATAGAGCCTATATCTCTGATTGCGATTTCTCTTCTTTCTTGGTTATTTCTGGCGCTGTACATTCTACCGCTAACCAGACCCGCATCAGTTGAAAGCAATTTACCTGTATTCGTGTTTTCAATAGCATTTGTAAACACATTTATTGCACCGATACCGCCACCTTTGAATGAAGGCGCAGTTAATGCGTCTTTATTTTTATTTTCTAACTGAAGCGTATCTCCTGAGTTTAATTTTTCTTGCTCTGCGTTCTTTTTAGCATGCAGATTTTTTGTCAGCTTTTGATTTAACGGAGGGACTACAAGCCCTATGAAAGCATCAGCTAATAAGACACTTGCAAGAACTTTGACAGCTTTAATTGTTGCAACGGTTCCGTCACTGAATCTTTTTTGAGGATATTTTTTCAAAAAATTTTGAAAAGGAGTTCTAAGAACTTTATCAGTTCCGACGTCAAAATTGGCACCAAAAAGTTTTTTTAGTATCGGATCACCAATTTTATCATTAATAACTTTAACTCCGCCAATCCATACAATAGCTCCGGTCGTTTCTTCTATCAACCTCTCTCTTGCTTCGTTTTCACCCCCTCTTTTGTACGCTTGAACGGTTCTGCCACCTGTAACAGTAGCTTCTAATGCAATAATCGGTTCTATTGCATCAGGTTTTGTCATACGTGTTACTATATTCGCGAAACAATTTATAATTGGGCTCAACGCTATTTTACCTTTCAAAGACTAGCTAGTGTTATTAATGAGTGTAAATATCTTCGTTTGCCTATTTTACATAAAAATGTTACAAAAGTAAAAAAATCGTTACAATTAAATACTTTTTTTTAACATCTACTTGTTTTTAAATTTTGTTTTATTTATGATTATTCTATATGTATACGTTAGTCAAAATATAAGGAATAGCAAAATGAATCCTATTATTAAAAATTTAGAAGCTGAATACACTACAAGAGAATTACCTGAAATGAATCCCGGTGATACTGTTAAAGTTTTTTGTAGAATTGTAGAAGGTAACAAAGAAAGAATCCAAGCATACGAAGGCGCAATTATCGCTGAACACGGTTCAGGAATCAATAAGACTATTACAGTTAGAAAAGTATTCCAAGGTGTTGGCGTAGAACGTGTATTCTTAGTATATTCTCCACGTATCGAAAAAATCCAAGTTCTTAGAAAAGGTGACGTTAGACGTGCGAAATTATACTACTTAAGAGAACGTTCTGGTAAAGCAACTCGTATTAAGGAAAAAATCGAAAAAAGATAGGGGTTAAAATGGGCAATAATTTGCACATTCATTGGTACCCGGGTCACATCGCAAAAGCGCGTCGCCTGATTGGATATTGGAGGATTGAAAATGAAAAGACTTGTCT
>CAYSIO010000138.1:0-4624 GCA_964431115.1 uncultured Vampirovibrio sp. | reverse complement strand
GTTTTTACCTACTGATGAACCTATAAGTAGTAAAATATAGGCACTTTCCCTTTTATATAAATTAGCTAAAATATTCTCATTATTAATATTATTTTCATTCAGCCAGTCATGAATTTCCTTACTTCGTTTATACGGAATTGTAAAATCTTTTATATCATCCGCCTCATTTAATCCAACTCTACGCCAATAATAATAAGCATTATCAGTATATACAATTTTTTCAGCAAGACAAAGAGTTTGAACCTGAAACGGGTTATCTGTCCAGCCTGCGCCGGGAGCTTCTACGAATCGAATATTATTTTTCTTAATAAAATCATTCTTATATATACAAGACCAAATACTAGGATGAAAATACAAGAAAAAAGGACATTCTTTTATAGTGAACGGTTCTTCCGGAATCTTGTATAAACTTGCCCAGTTCTTTTTCTTATTTGCTTTATATGTTTTAGTGTCATAAAAATCATAGAAAGAGGATTTAACAACATCTGCATCGTGCTGTTTTGCTAAAGCGTATAAATTTTCGAACATATTTAAGTCAATATAATCGTCCGGTTCTATAATTGAAATATATTCTCCGCTTGCTTTTTCTAAGCCAACATTACAAGTGTTTCCATATCCGCTATTAGATTTATGTATTGCAACAATTCTGGAATCTTTTTGTGCGTACTCATCAATAATTTGTGGACAATTATCTTTCCCGCCATCATCAATTAAAATAATTTCAATATCTTTTAAGGTTTGATTAATAATTGATTCCAGACATTCTTTGAGAAATTTTTCTACTCCATAAATCGGTACTATTACTGATATTTTTGGCATCATTTTAGTCCCTTCATTATCTTGTATATTCTTTCAGACGCTTTTGAATCAAAATGTTTGTGCATTAATGATAGTTTTTCTTCACGAATTCTTTTCCACGAGTCAATTGTTAAAGCATTTTTTATTTCTGAAAGGAGTTCTTTGAAAGTTCTGACCTTTGGCCCTGCCATTAGGATTTCATGGTTATCTTCCAAAATAAAACCTCTGTTCTGAGAATAACTATCAACTGTTGAATTTAAAAATATCACAGGTTTTTTGCTGATTAAATAATCAATTGCGATAGAAGAGAAATCCGTTATCATCAAGTCCGCAAATTTAAAAAAGTCGTAGAAATATAAATCTGCTTTATATAAGTCTTCATTAAAAAGAAACTTTATGTTTGGATGATTTAGGTTATCTTCTTGCAAATACTTTTTGTAGAAAAACTCATCATATGGATGAGGTTTTACTATAAGTAGGATTTTATTTTCTTCAAGAAATTTGTAAAAATCTTGTTCCGAGTAATCATTGCAATAAAAAATATTTTGGAAAACTTCTTTAATATCTCTTTCGTGGCTTCTTACAACTTCTTTATAAGTTGGTGCATAAATAATAACTTTATTAAAATTTTTATAGTTAATAAATTTATCTATTTCGTTATTTTTGCGATTACTCAGGATGCAATCGGTTCTTGGTTGTCCTGTGATAAAGACGTTATTTGGATTTGCAAGAAAACAAGAAGACATAATTGATTTAAAAATATCAGATGTTACAAAAAAATACCCATGCTTTCCATAAGTTTTGTATATATTAAAGCTTGCTTTTGAAATACCTGGTTCAGTATACCCAATTGTTTTCAATGGCATTCCATGCCAAAACTGTAATAAGACATGTTTATTAAAATTGCAAAACTCATTTTTCATTAGATTTGAATATATAACATATTTAGAGGTTAATAAATGCCAAATTCCTTGCAAACTGACATCATAGAATTTTCTTTGTATTTTCTCGTAGTTTGCATATTTTAAATTTTCGTATAACCATACTATATCAAATTCTTCTGCATGGTTTTCTTTTAAATATTCATAATACTCTCTTGGGTTATCAGAAAAATCCGGATAACTTAGAAAAGCTATTTTATTTTTCTTTTTTGGAACAATATTGTCTAATAAGCGTATTAAAGGTGTAAATTTGTATATATAATCGTTGTTTTTGATTAATAAAACGTTTGGTTTAACTTTAATTGTGCTAAACTCTTTTTTTAATTGTTTTTCTAATATTTTACTGTTTTTCTTATTAATATTTTGTATGGAGATAATAATATAATCAGGTTTTAATTCGTTTATTTTTTGAGGAGATATAATTTCGTATTTCCCTAATTTTTTACCCCACCTTTTTTCATTTTTATCAACGACTCCAAGTGTATTATGATTCTCCATATTTTTAAACTTTAAGAAGTCTTCCAAAAATAAGCTGGCTCCCCAAAAAACAATTTTCTTGTTTTTTACAGATTTTATTTGCCTATAAAATTTTTGATAAATTGTATTCATGAATTTTCTCCATTAAAAAATGTTTTCCAAAACCTTCGATTGGAGATATTTTTCTTCAACATCTTTTTTTATAGCAATATATGCATCCGGATTATTATAGACCGTAATTAATACCTCTGCAGGTTCTTCCTCAAGAATTCTTGGTGAATGAATCCTATACCCGCAAAAATCTTTTCCCCAAGACGCTTCATTCTTATCAATTATCCCCAAAATATTTGGATAAGGATTTTTTTCTTTTTCTAGTAGATTTTTCAGAAAATTACTTGCACCCCATAGATAAACTTTCTTATCTCCTATAAATTTCTTCAAATAATCCATTGTTATATAATCTTTTTTTAATGCCGGCTCAAAAATTTTCCAATCATTTGGGAAAAGAATTTTTAACTCTTCAACAAACTTTTTATACTGCTCATCATTACAAAGACTTATTTCCCATCTTACAGAAAAAGTTAGAGCTTTAATATAAGCTTTTTCCAAAAAGTCATATAATCTTTTTTCTTTCAAAAAATCTTTGATAAAAAGAAAAGCTCGGACAATATCAAGAGTATGATTAGCTCTATATGTTTGAACACTTCCCGGGCGGTTGTAACGATAATTAATAAGCTCATCATCAATTACTGCAATCTTTTCAGCACAAACATTTGCCATATGTACAAAACACAAATCATCAGGCCCGGTAAGCGCAGGAAATTTAAGATTATTATCTAATAACATCTGCCTCAGATACAATTTATTCCAAGGTATTGTTCCAATAAGGCTAAAAATGTCTTCCGGAAAATCTTTATAGCTAAAAGATTTATCTAATATAATTTTTGCAAGATTGAGAGGTGAATTTGGATTTCTAGTCTCTGTTATGTTACCCTCATCATCAACTTTTCTAGATGAACATACAGAAATATCTGCCTGATGTTTTTCTGCCAAATTATACAATTTTTCTAACAGTTCCGGCTCAAAATAATCATCACCATCAAGGAACTGAACATATTTTCCTTCAGCTCTTTTAAGTCCATTATTTCTGGCAGAACCTGAACCACCATTTTCTTGAGTAACAACTTTTATTCTGGAATCCTTTTTAGCATATTCATTTAATATTTCTAAAGAATCATCTTTTGAACCATCATTCACACAGATTACTTCAAAATCTTTAAATGTCTGATTAACAATACTATCCAAACAAGTTTTCAAATATTTTTCAATATTATAAACAGGTATAACTATTGAGATTGAAACCATTAAAACTCCTTAATCCGAATACACAAACTCTTCTTTGCCGTTATCTAATATTAAAGCACAAAGCTTGGCATTTTTATACTTACCGCAACCTAAATCTATGCAGATTTTATCCTCTTGAACAAGCGGAGCATCAAACTCCGTATGACCAAAAATAACCTTTTGCGGAAGATTATGTTTGTTTCTGTAAAAAGCACTTCTAATGTAGACCAAATCAACTTCTGATTGTTCTTCTAAGCTATATCTTGGGTCAATTCCGGCATGGACGAATAAGTAATCGTCTGTTAAATGATAAAATTTTAGATTTCTAAAAAAATCACCATGTGTAGCCAGAATATTTTCGAATCTTCCTCCATAGCTTCTTACAGTTGCCGGACCACCGTAGTTCCAAAACAGATAATCGTAATAGTCATCTTGCTTTGTGTGCAAAAGCGCATATTCATGTGACCCAATGAGAGTAATGGTTTCATACTTTTCACTTATTTCAATAACTTTTTCGACAACCCCTTTTGAATTCGGACCTCTGTCGATATAATCACCCATAAATACAAAAATATCGTCAGGACGCAATTCTATCTTAGAAAGTACGCTTTCTAACTTTCTCAGCTCCCCATGAATATCTGTAATAGCAATATACCTTGACATAAAAACATTATAGCATGATTAATTGATAAAAGTTTTATGCTACAATAGCTTTATAAATAATTACGGAGTGTGTATGAAAATTCTACCGGTCAACAATTCAAATAATCAGATTTCACACAAAGCGGTGAATAAAAAGTTCTTAGATAAAGCTATTAATACGTATCTTCAGTATAAACCATACCACAACCAGTTACCATTAGTTAATAACATCGCAAACCATGTATATTACGGATTGATATCTTACCGAGATGCTATAGATACACTTGAAGCAATCAAACCTATTTCTCAAAATGCTGCGAGTTCTATTGATGATTTAATTAAAAATTTAAAGGATGCTTTACCTAATCAATAGCTTCTTCAATTTTATCACTGACATAATTAGCCAATGTCAAGCTACCAAG
>CAYSIO010000137.1:0-4642 GCA_964431115.1 uncultured Vampirovibrio sp. | reverse complement strand
GAGAAAAGAATTTCTTAATGAGCTTTGCGAATTTAGAAATTCAAGAGAGGGTAGATTTTCTTATTGTTTGCGACACTATCTCTAACCCTTGATAAAACGAGGCGAACGCTTTGCGTTCGCCTCGTTTTATCAAGTCTGATAGTCGTCTATCCAAAGAAGTCATCTAAATCATCCAATACGCCTTCGTGTTTTGGATTATCAACGTCATCATTCGGATCTGATTGCAATTCTTGGATAATAATCTCTAGTTTTGCAAGTAAGTCAGATAAGTCTGCAGGTTTACATTTGCAACCATCAGGAATCTTAGCTAATATAGCAAGCAAACCTTGTTTTGTTTCTGCTCTAAGACCCTGTACTTCTTCAAGAAGTTTTTCAAGAGCGGTACCAATGATATTCATAAATTGCTTAATATCACCAATTTTTGAAGTATCACCTTTAATTGCTTCTAATATTACTTGAATATCACCTAGAGTTGCGTTACCTTTTGAAATTTTATCCAAAATAGCCTTGTGTTCTTCAGACATTTTTGTGCTTAAATCCTTAACAGCATTTTGAGTACCTTGTGCAATTTCGTTGTTCTTCATAACAAGCTCTATTAGTTTTTCAAAGTTTGCATTCTGAATATTTTGGTTATTGATAATAACATCAAGCTGTTCTTGAGTTAATTTATCACCGTTCAAGATTGCATCCAAAATCGCATCAGCCTGAGCACCAAGCCCTTCTAAAGCATTTAGCACAGCTGCGAATCCAGCTTGCTGATTTGCATCCATTTTGCCAAGCTTAGCCAATACTTCTTCAAGCTTAGCTAATGTAGACTCACCGATTTTGTTACCTGCAACAATTAAATCTACTATATTAGCAAATCCGGTCTTCATATCTCCATTGAGATTTTCGATATTTTCAAGAATAGATTGAAGTAACTTGTGTGTTTTTTGATCCATTTCTTTGTTTTGTTCAACAGATTCTGTTAATTTAGCTAATATTTCCTTCAACAGAGCTATACCTGCTTCATCATCACCTTGAGTATTGATTTTTGCCAGAATTTGTTTTAACAACGCGTTGTTTTCAACACTCAATTTGTTATTAGTATCTATTCTGGAAATGATTTCTTTTAATAGACCTTCTAATTCAGCTTTTGCTTGTTCACTTGCTTTATTTTGTTCTAATAAAAGCTCTACAATCCTGTTTGTATCTTGACCTATACCTCTAAGGATTTCAACAATGTCGTTCATGTCTTTACCGATCGTGACAAGTTGCTGTAAAACCTGTTCCAAAGTATAGCCTATTTGGTTAAGCTTATCTATAATTTCCTGATTAGAGTCATCTTTCTCTATTTTTATACCTACATCTTGCTCAACGCTACAAGATGAGAACGAGACCATTGCAATACCTGCAACTGCACCTACAGCGGCACCAAATACGTTACCGGCAATAAAACCTGCCGCAGCACAAGCCGCAACGACTCCAAGCGCACCCCAGAAATTTCCACCTTGATTTTGAGGGTCTTTAGGTTCTCCTTTCGGAATTTCACCGGTATCCGGAAATTCTGTCTTCATAACCTCTAATAATTCTTTTGCTACACCGGCTTTTTCCAGAGCTTTCAGTTCTTCCGGATTAAGCCCGCCTGCCTTAATATCATTAAAGAGTTTAGCTTGCTCCGGTGTTAATTTACCAATGTCTACCATAGTAAAAATACTCCTTTCTTTACTTACATGTATAAACCTACATTTGGCATGTATAACGGCAACTTTTTTCAAAACTTTAGAGTATAAAGAAAAACTGTAACAAAAATTTACAAAAGGAGGATGCGGAAAAAGTCGAAAAATGACAATTTTTCGAACTTTCTTGTTTGTCGGCAATAAACGTGCCTACGTGTTTTACTACGTAAAAGCACTTCGCACTCTGCCGACAAGCCGCTTTTCAAATCCGACCTTAGGTGTGTGAGAGTTAGGCTTTTTTATTATACTTCCAAACTTGCAAGTAAAACTACAGGCTAAAATTATTTACCCCTGCGGGATAGCACGTAGCCTTTTTATATTCACTTCCAAGCCAGTATTAGTTACTACAAGCTTAAAGTATTTACCCCCCGAAACCGTTCCCCAGAGTTTGCGAGAAAAACGATAGTTTTTCCGCAAACTCAAAGGAAACTAAATTATCCACTAAAAGATTGATTGAAAAAATGTAGAAAAAGGCTTATTCTAATATTTGATGGATAATAAACAACAACTAAAAAAACGAATACAACAAGCTGAATTGCAAATCAAAAAATTAAATACTCTCGCAACTGATTCTGATGTCTGCGAGGATTTATACAATTCTTTAATCTTGCAAAAAGCTGTTATGAAAAAACAATTACAAGATTTGGAAAAAAATCCTTTTGTTGAGAAAATAAAAAAAATACTTCCTCGCAGAGAAAAACTTATCTGCGATTACTTTAATTAAAAATTTATTCTATAGAATTACCCCTTTTTTACGTATTTATGGTATAATTCTATATACGGGGGTATTTGATGCTCACAATAGAATATGATAATAAAAAATCTATAAGAGAGGCTTTTGGTAATAAGCTGGTTGATTTAGGGGCTAAAAACCCTGATATTGTTGTCTTAGACGCAGACGTAGCTTGTTCCACTCAGACTAAATTTTTCGCAAAAGCTTATCCTGAACGCTTCTTTGACGTAGGAATCGCGGAACAAAATATGATTGCGACAGCAGCAGGTCTTGCTTTGACAGGGAAAATCCCATTTGCAGCTACTTTTGCAGTTTTTGCAACAGGTAGGACTTATGATCAAATAAGAACATCTGTCTGCTATCAAAAAGCTAATGTAAAGATAATAGGAACTCACGGCGGTATTACGGTTGGTGAGGACGGTGCAACTCACCAAGCTCTTGAAGATATATCTCTAATGAGAGGGCTACCAAATATGACAGTAATAGTTCCTGCAGATTGCAATGAATGCGAACAAGCGATTGAATTTGCAGCTGAGCATGACGGGCCTGTGTATATAAGAATTGCAAGAAACAACCTGCCGGATATTTATCCGCATGATTATAAATTCAACCCGTTTAAAGCTGTTATTCTAAAAGAAGGCAAAGACGTTACACTTGTCTCTAACGGAGATGTTCTCGCAGAAGCTTATAGGGCTGCAGAAATACTTGAAACAAAAGGTATAAAAGCAGAAGTTATAAGCCTGCCGGTTGTTAAGCCATTTGATTCGGAAACAATTATTACAAGCGCTAAAAAAACCGGTTTTGTCGTAACTTTAGAAAACCATTCAATATATGGCGGAATCGGCTCTGCCGTGTGTGAAGCGCTTTCAGAAAAATACCCTACCAGAGTATTAAGAATCGGGACAAATGATACATTTGGTCAAAGCGGTACTCCAAAAGAGTTATTAAAATATTATGGTTTAGATGCAGAAAGTGTTGCAAATAGGATAGTAGAGACAATATGATTCAATTAAGATCGGTTACAAAAAAATATAAGAACAATTATGCATTAAGAAATATCAATCTTGATATTTTATCAGGAGAATTTGTGTTTATTACAGGAGCTTCCGGAGCAGGAAAGTCTACCCTGATGAAAATGCTCTATAAAGAAGAAACCCCTACTACCGGAACAGTGCTTATTGGTGGTATAAATATCGCGAACTTACCATCAGACAAAGTTCCTAACTTAAGAAGATGCATGGGGATTGTCTTCCAAGATTATAAATTATTACAAAATCAGACTGTATACGATAACATTGCTTATGTTATAAGAACATTGGGCATAAGTTCATCTGATATAAGAACAAGGGTTAACGGTGCATTGAAAGTCGTAGGTCTTTTAGACAAAGCCAACGCAAAACCAACTGAGCTATCAGGTGGTGAGCAACAAAGAGTAAGTATCGCTCGAGCTCTTGTAAACGGTCCGCCACTTCTTATTGCAGACGAACCTACAGGCAATTTAGACCCTAAAAACTCTTTGGAAGTTATGCAAATTCTGGAACAAATTAACCAAAGAGGAATTACGGTTATTGTATCTACACACGATTATACGTTGGTAGACAGATTTAGAAAAAGGGTTTTAACCCTTGAAAACGGTGAAATTATACGAGATATTCAGGCGGGAACATATGGACAATAGCAGGCAACAATTAAAAAGACATGTAAAAAAACATATACCTAAAGATTGGCTATGTGAACTCAGAATAGCTTATAGAATTATTATGGAAGCTATAAATGATATTAAAAGAACCGGTATTGTTAATTTAGTAATAATTACCACTATGGCTGCCATATTGACTATTTTTGGAGTTTTGTTCCGTTTTACTCTTTCTTTATCAACTTTTGCAAACGAGTTGGGCAATGTATTGGAGATTTCAGTATATCTGAAAAATAATGCAGATCCGTCTATCGTGCGAGATAAAGTTAAAGACATTAAATATGTCAAAACAGTTAAATTAATACCTAAAAAAGAATCTTGGGAAGGCTTGAGAAAAGAGCTGAATTTATACGACATAGATAACCCTTTACCTGATACATTGAGGGTTAGAGTGGATAAGCCTAAGAATATTCCTGAAGTCTTTACTCAGATTAAAAATCTGTCAGGTGTCGAAGATATGGGCTATGCAACAGACTTAGCCAAGAAAATTCAAAC
>CAYSIO010000136.1:0-4664 GCA_964431115.1 uncultured Vampirovibrio sp. | reverse complement strand
ATACAATTTGCCCCAAAAGATAAAACCCTTTGAATTGCAATAAAATCATTATAATATTCAGCTTCTACCAGAAAACCTTCGTCTAAGGTCTCAATAATTTTTTCATTATCTTCAAGTTCATCAGAATCAATATTTTTCAGAATAAATTTGATTTTTGTTAATTGTATTTCAAAATCACCTTTTTTTATTTTTCGAGATAATACCGATATAATTCTTCGAATATTAAAAACTCTTGACTCATGTTTTTCAACATCAAAACCATAAAGATAAAGTTTATCATTTTTTATTTCTATTTTTTGAGCAACAACTTCTCTTTTTTCTTCTTTTTTGGATGTTGTTTTTTTATACATAAATTCAAGGGTTTTTTTATGCTGACAGTCAATTATCAACTGCTTTAACTCTTCCATATCATAGTATTTGAGTACGGATATACCTAATAATTGCTCTTTTATACTTTCTTCACAAACACAATTTGATAATTTTTTAAACAAACTGTCATAAGCAAAAAAGGTTTGTAAATTAGCTTTTTCCTTAGCTTTGTTATAAACCCTTTTTAGAGCAGCTACTTCTTCTTTGGATATATTTAAATTAAACGGATGTTTTGTTAAAACATATTTAAAATCGTTACTTGCACAAGGTCTGGTAAGTTCACACCCCATTTTTTTTATTGTATTTAAATCTATTCTTAAAATATCATCAGAACTTTTTTCGTTTATAATCTTATAGTCAATAAGAGCTTGTTTAATTTCTTTTAAAGAACAAGGTTTGTCAATCAAAAGCCCTATAAAAAGAAGTGCTCTCAAGCCTGTTAGTGATATTTTATTTAAATCTTTTTTTTGTCCCTCTTGAAACACATTATTCCTCTTATGACTTGTTAGATAGTTCCAATAAATATTTTATTGTTTCTTCGCAGTAATATCTATTTTCTGCAGAAAAAGGAAGAACATCGCCTCCAAACTCTTTGCGTACATTAGCTATGATTTTTTGAACTTTTCCTCTAGGCACACAGTCCATTTTAGTTACAACAGTAAATATCGGCAAATTATATGCTTCTACCCATTTGCGCATTTGAAAATCGTTTTTCTGAATATCATGACGTGCATCTACAAATTGAATAAGAGATGTTATTTGTTTTCTGTTCAAAAGATATTCTTCTAAATATTTTTGCCATTTTGCTTGAGCTTCTTTTGAGACTTTTGCATAACCATATCCGGGAAGATCCGCTACCATAAACTTGTCAGAGAAATTAAAAAAGTTTATTAGTCTTGTTTTTCCCGGTGTATTTGATGTTTTTGCTATTTTTTTATTATTAGCTAAAGCATTAATAAAAGAAGATTTACCGACATTTGAACGTCCTAATAACGGGAATTCCGGAAACGAAAAATCAGGACATTGTGACAGTTTTTCTGCGCTTATAACAAAATTTGCTTGTAATTGTTTCATTTTATCCCTTATAAATTAGTTGTTTGCTTTTCTATTTTTTCTTTTGCCCTACGATTTACTAAAGTCAAAAGATTATACAACTTTTCATTATTAACAACTGTTATTTGTGTTTTATCTTTTGTTATAGCTACATCTACAGACGGTTTATTCTCAAAAATATTGGCTGTTTGAATGCTTACAATCTGAATAAAATTATCCTTTAATATACTTAAAGGTTCTTTTAAAAATGTCTCAAAAGTCTTAAAAATATTCATACTTGCTTACTTCTATCTTGTTACAAATTATTGTATAATAAAAAAGTGAATAAGTGAACATGACACCATTTAATAAGATTTTCAGGAAGTTTTATTTTGGATAACAGAGAAAAAAGTTTTATAGAAGGTTTTAAATCATACTTAAGTGTTGAAAGAAATTTTTCAGAACATACGCTTAACGCTTATTGTTCTGATGTTGTTAGCTACGTTCTTTGGCTTGACGGTACAAGCTGTGTTGATGTTGATTTTAATAAACTAAGAGAATATCTTCATTTTATCCAAAGGTTTGATTATAAAAAAACAACTATTGCGCGCAAAACCGCTTCAATAAGAACTTTTTACAAGTATTTATTTAGAGAAAGGTATATTGATTCAAACCCTGCTATTTCGCTTTCTGCACCAAAAAGACCAAAATCTTTGCCTAAATTTTTAACAACAGATGAAATTGAAAAAATATTGAATAACATGAAAATTGATACTCCGGCAGGTTTTAGAAACCGCGTTATTCTTGAACTTCTTTGGGCTACAGGAATGCGTATTTCAGAATTAAGCAATCTTAATTTTGGAGATTTAAACATAGAAGAAAACGAAATCAGAGTTTTTGGTAAAGGAGCAAAAGAGCGTATTGTCTTGATTTCAGATAGAGCAAAACAATACTTGATTCAATATATCAAAACAGCTCGAAACCTCTTAGCTCCGGGTTATGATATTGGCGAAGTTAATGACAACAGCCCTTTGTTTATTAACAGCACCGGTTTCAGATTACAAAACAAAACTATAAGGACCGCTATTAACGATGTTGTGGCAAAAATTGAGTTACCTAAAAAAGTTACTCCACACGTTTTTAGACACAGTTTTGCAACTCATTTAATAGAAAACGGAGCTGATTTAAGAGTTGTTCAAGAACTTTTGGGTCACGCCGGAATTTCAAACACGCAAATCTACACACATATTTCAATGAAACATATGCAAGAAGTTTATGACTCTGCACACCCGCATGCGTAAAGTGTTTGTTGGACATACAGCACAATTTACATTTATTATCTTAAAAAAGATGATTTTGTTTGTGAGCCTATCGCAGTGAGCATTCAATGTTAGTGAGACTATAACAAAGCGACTGCTGTTTGAGGGCGTAAATATTTTTAGGCTTTTAAGTTATATTACAAGATTATTGTTTACGCCCGAGTTCAGTCGCACAGGTCGAGCTATACAATTGAATAGCGAACGAAGATGTAGCTCACGAGATTCTTTGGTTACTTTCTTGTCGGCACAAGAAAGTAACAGAAGGATAAAAAAAGAAATGCACAAAACAAAATACTACAAGAAAACAAAGACCAACCCCCACCCGAGACTCTATAACTCGTGTTACTCGTTAAGAGTCCCTACCCTCCCCTTTGGAGAGGGTAAATATATCTCTTAACAAAATACTTATTTTGTTATCCGGAAGGATTATTTTTAATATCTTTCCAGATATTTATCCAATTCCCATTGAGAAACATAGGTTCTGAATGAATCCCATTCAATATCTTTTGCTGTGACAAACTCGTCTACAATATGAGGTCCTAATGCTGCTTTTGCAATAAGTGAATTTCTCATATAACCTAATGCTTCTTCAAGAGAGCCTGGAAGAGCCTCTATACGCATTCTCTTTCTTTCTTTTTCAGAAAGCTTATAGATATTAGCCTCAACAGGTTTTGGTGGTTCTATTTTGTTTCTTACACCATCTAAGCAAGCTGCAAGAATTGTTGCAAATGCTAAATAAGGGTTACAAGCCGGATCCGGTGAACGTAATTCAACACGAGTTGAAACACCACGTTTTGAAGGAACTCTCAAAAGCGCACTTCTGTTAGCTAATGACCAAGCCATATAAACAGGAGCTTCATATCCCGGAACTAAACGTTTATAACTGTTTACTGTTGGGTTAAGTATCGCTGTTATACTTTTTATATGTTTCAACATACCACCGATTGCATATTTTGCTGTATCAGAAAGTTGGTATTCAGCTTTTTCGTCATAGAAAGCGTTTTTACCATCTTTTGATAATGAAATATTACAGTGCATACCTGAACCGTTTATTCCATAAACAGGCTTTGGCATAAATGTTGCATGAAGACCATACTGAGCAGCAATAGCTTTAACTGCAATACGGAAAGTTACAACATTATCTGCAGCTGTAAGAATATCAGAGTATTTGAAATCTATTTCATGCTGACCTGCCGCACCCTCGTGGTGGGAAGCTTCTATATCAAAATCCATTTCTTGAAGTGTGCTTACAATATCCGTACGAACAGCTTCACCTAAATCGTCAGGACCTACATCATAATAATCTGCTCTGTCATGAGTTTTTGTTGTTACACAATCATTTTCATCTTTTTCAAACAAGAAAAACTCTGCTTCAGGTCCGACATTCATTGAAAGACCCAATTTTTTTGCCTCAGCCATTAATCTTTTTAAGTTACATCTTGGGCAACCTTCAAATGGTGTTCCGTCTGCATTATAAATATCACAAATTAAACGAGCAGAATTTTTTCCGTCACGTTCTTGCCAAGGAAGTATTTGAAAGGTGTTTTTATCAGGATAGAAAAACATATCAGAGGTTTCAATATTACGAAAACCTTTTATTGAGGATCCGTCAAGCATAATATCATTGTTCAAAACTCTATCAATATGCTCAGAAGGAACTGCCAAATTTTTAACTTGTCCGTTAATATCTACAAATTGTAGTTTTATAAACTGAACATTATATTCAGCTATAAGTCTTTTAATATCAGCATCTGTATAGTTTGCGCCATTCAGCGGCATATGTTTAAAATCCATCAAAACCTCCAATCTTCTATATTGTTAAAATATATTATTTTGACAAAAAGGTCAATAAGTTTATAATCTTTATATGAAAAAGTTTTTAGACTCTTTAGTAGATTTGATATATCGCAAAACATGTTATTTCTGCGGGAACTCTACATATTC
>CAYSIO010000135.1:0-4671 GCA_964431115.1 uncultured Vampirovibrio sp. | reverse complement strand
AGAAAAATTCGTCACTCTGAGCGTAGCGAAGAGTCTCTTTAACTGTGACCAAGAGCACAGTGATCAAGTGATCAAGAGTGTACGTCATTGCGAACGCAGTGAAGCAATCCAGTCATTAGCTTGTAGATATTACTTGCAGTTTGAAAGTATTTACTTCTCTGGATTGCCACGTCGCTATGCTCCTCGCAATGACGGCAAGCTTGTAGTCGCACCTACAATCCAAATACATTTATCCCCTCGCAATGACGGCAAGCTTGTAGTCGCACCTACAATCCAAATACATTTACCCCCAGAATGACTGTAGAAGTGACCAAGAGCTCACTGACCAAGTGTTCAATACTCATCCCCTCTCCAACGGAGAGGGCTAGGGAGAGGGTTCATCCCGTTAGGGACTTAAACAGTCAAACCGTCACTCTGAGGAGTGCAACGACGAAGAGTCTCTTTAACCGTTATAGAGATTCTTCGCTTCGCTCAGAATGACTGTAGAAGTGACCAAGAGTGCAGTGATCAAGTGATCAAGAAATTGCGTCATACCGTGCTTGACACGGTATCGCATAAGCTTGGCGCAAACACGTTAGACCTTGCGACCCCGTATCAAGTACGGGGTAACGACAACCAAATACATTTACCCCCTCGCAATGACGGCAAGCTTGTAGTCACACCAACAAGCTCAAATACATTTACCCCTTACTACTATCCTCTGGCAGCGATTGTTCTTGCAACATAGACTCCTGATGCTGAAGCTTGGATTAATCCTCTTGTTACGCCTGCTCCGTCGCCGATTGTAAACAAGTTTTTAACACCTTCTGTTTCAAGTTCGTTGGTTAATTTAACTCTAGCTGAGTAGAATTTAACCTCAATACCATATAGAAGTGTATATCTGGAAGCTGTTCCGGGAGCTATTTTATCTAAGGCAAACAACATCTCAATAATAGATTTCATTTGTCTATAAGGAATAACCAAACTCAAATCACCCGGAGTTGCACAAGTTAATGTTGGTTCAATTATACTGGATTTGATTCTATCAGGTGTAGAGCGTCTGCCCTCAAGTAAGTCTCCAAATCTTTGAACCAAGATTCCGCCTGCTAACATGTTTGCCAAGCTCGCAATATGTTGGCCATAAGCAATAGGCTCTTTAAACGGCTCAGTGAATTTTTTGCTTACGAGAAGCGCAAAGTTTGTATTTTTTGTCTTAATATTCGCATAACTATGGCCGTTCACAGTTGCAATACCATTATAATTTTCCTGAACAACTTCACCGTTTGGGTTCATACAGAATGTTCTTACTTCGTCACCAAATGTTGGTGAGTGATAAACAAGCTTTGATTCGTATAACTTATCGGTTAGCGGTGCAAAAACAGGAGCTGGTAGCTCTACACGAACCCCGACGTCTACGGCATTATTTACCATACCGATTTTGTTCTTAGCAAATTCATGGGTTAACCAATCAGCGCCTTCTCTACCCGGAGCAATAATCGTATATTCAGCCTTGATTGTATCACCGTTATCAAGAACAATACCTTTAACCTGTTCGCATTCTACGATTAAGCTTTGAGCAGCAACATTGTTAAGAATGGTAATCTTATCGTCAAGATAATCTTGCATGTGTTTTAAAACGTCAAGACTTCTTTCTGTTCCTAAGTGTCTCACCGGTGAATGAACCAGTTTTAGTTCTGCTAAAGCTGCTTGTCGTTCTATTTCGTGGAATATTTCCATATTTGTGCCGAACAATTCGTCAGTAGCACCGTGTTCCAAATATAAATCATCAGCGTATTTAATATATTCTTCAACTTTTTCTCTGGACATGTAGTCAATTAAGTGTCCGCCTACATCAGGAGTAAGTGTTAGTTTGCCGTCAGAAAAAGCACCTGCTCCGCCCCAACCGCAAAGTAGTCCACAGCGCTTGCAATTAACACATTTCGGAGAACCGTTTCTTATCGGGCAAATTCTTTTTTCGATTTTTTGTCCTTTTTCTATAAGTATAACTTTCCATTCAGGACGAAGCTTTACTATTTCAAGCGCAGTAAAAATACCCGCCGGGCCGGCTCCGATAATCGCAACATTATACATATCCAATACTCCTTTATTACCAGTCTTTCCAACTTGTAATAAGAGCTAACAATAAAATTTAATTTACCCTACCCCTATTACTTTTATACGATACACCAAACACAGGGGTAAATCAACAGGGGTAAATCAACAGGGGGTAAATTAACTAGGGGGTGGGAATCAGTCGAGGTTAAATCAATTAGTATTATTTAAGAGTAAATATAAAGTGTAATTAGAACTATATTTCTAACTATTAAGTGCTACTTTACACTAATTCTATAGAGTGATTTTTGCCCAAAATCATAATATTTCGTAATATATACATTGCGAAGAAGCTATTTTTATGCTAAAATAAGCTCATTGAAAGGTAAAATCTAACTGTAAAAACCACCTTTGGGTGATATTATATATAAAACTTGTGTTACTTATAATATAGGAGGTTCGGCAATGAACGCAATCGTTACTGAAACAAAAAAAGCAGTTAAGTCTACTTTCAATGATGAATTTGAAAATTATTTAAAGAAACAACAAATAAAAACCACGTTCAATGGTTCAGAGTTAGAATCGTTTTCGTGGTATAAAAAGGCTCTAGGGCTTTCATAAGAATTTAAGAGACAGGAAATAACTTTCCTGTCTCTTTTTTAGGTTATATTTAGTGTTAAAGGGCGAAAAGCCCTTTTGTTTTTTAAAATTAGATGTATATAATTATATACCCCTAAGATTTACCCCTTTACCCCTCAGCTTTTTTATTCCCAACTTCGTTACCTGCAACCATAAGAGCAAATGGTACGATTCTTAAAGCATTTTTTACAATTTTTGAATCCGGTAAAATATAACCGCCGGAAACCAGTACGTCATCAATATGCGGGAATAAATCCGTGCCTTTTACTCCTCTTTCATTAGTGCTCTCTTTAAAAATATTATTTGCGACTTTATTCATTATAAAATTAGCTAAATAAATCCCGCCGATAATTGCGCCTAATGAACCAAATGCTCTAATTGATTTTCCTTTAATTGTTTTTGTATTAATCTTCAGCGTATCCATAAGGATTTTAGCCAGAGCTACAGTTCCTATCGGTATTGTAATATTTCCCAATTGCATTACAGCTTCTCTGCGTTTTGCTTTACGATTAGCCGGATTTTTGTCTATAAGATAACCGCCTGCAAGACCGCCTAAACAGGTTCCAAGTCCCATAGTTGTAACTTCGGTAAACTCTATTGGCATTGTTTTTAAATATTTCCAAAACGCTTTTGGTTTAATAGACTTTCCATTACATTTTGCTAATGTTAACAAACTTCCCAGAACCCCCAGTGCTGTGGTTCCGGCAACTATTCCCTTCTCTTTTTTTGAGTAATCACTTTTCCAGAAAGCTTCTCCGCCATGTCCAAAAGCAGGCTCTTGTCCGGAGTCTGTTTTTATTTTTTTTACGCTAAAATTTATAGGTGTTATATGCATATCAAAACCTTCTTGTTAATAAAAAAACACCTAAAAAGAATTTTTGCTAGATAACTGGGGTGTAAAATTTAGAAATTTCTTCAAAGTATCTTTCCAATGCTTTGTAACCATTATGAATTTCGTCAGTAATAGTTGAATATCTGCTGGCTACTATGTATTTAAGCTCCTTACAACGGATTTGAAGAAGCATATCAGCGTCTTTTCTTAATAATTCATTTGAAGAAGTTGCCCATTTTTTTAGGTATGATAATTCTTCGTTAACTTGTTTAATTGTTGAAAATTCTAGGGTGTTAAAATCATACTTTTGTAATAATTGTTTTTCAGCGTTTGTTATTCTGCTTTGAACCGCTTGGAATCTGTAAACGCGTTTGATGATTACATAATTATCAGCAACTCTTCTGTGAGAATAGGGAACAGAACTTTTTGCTAATAATGCCGAAGTAGACAACGCGGTAAATGCATCTTCTTCACTTGAGAATGCACTTTGTACAGGATAAACTGTTTCAATCTTCTTACTTATCACAAGAGCTACTCCTTTTCCCTAAAATCTTCCCTTAAGATTATGATATACGAATCTTGTCAAATTGTCATTAAAATCGTAATGAATGTTTACATTTGAAATTAAATAATCCCACCCTCATCCTCAATCCCTCTCCCATCAAGGGCGAGGGAAGATTATATCAACTGCAATGCAGAATCAATCTCTCCAACGGAGAGAAAAGAATTTCTTAATGAGCGGTGCGAATTTAGAAATTCAAGAGAGGGTTCGTCCCGTTGGGTTAAATCAATTGCAACGCTATCGCAGGCGACTGATTCGCAAATAATTCCCCTCTCCAACGGGGAGGGGAAAGTCTCTTGGTGAGCTTGCGAGCCTTAGAGACTTGGGAGGGGGTTTGTCCCGTAGGGGGCTCAACCACCACCCGCATTTGTAACTTGCTAAAGCAAGTACAACTGCGACCTCCTCCTTAAAGAGGTAAACCTCCTCAATCACTCTGCCCCCTCAGTCACTCAATCACTTCTACAGTCATTCTGAGCGAATGCGAAGAATCTCTATAACTGTTTAAGAGACTCTTCACTGCGTTCAGTGTGACGCAACATCACCCTCTCCTTAGGGCACTACTGTCCGGTAAAAATAATCAATCAAAAACCCACTGAAATTGTAGTTG
>CAYSIO010000134.1:0-4697 GCA_964431115.1 uncultured Vampirovibrio sp. | reverse complement strand
CTTAATACCAAGCTTAAATAATAATAATATTTAAAGTTATTTTCGTCAATATAATAAGAATTGTTTAGATATGTTTCCGCCATAGAATAATTTCCGTCTTTAATAGCTAAGTTTGCTAACCCTAACCAGATTTCGTTATTAGTGACGTCAACAGAAGCTATTGTCGGCAAATAATCATCAGCCCTTTGCGGGAAAACTTTTAAGGAACCTACCAATAAATCTTGATCATTGGAGTGTTTTTTTAGTAATTTTTCATAAAGCTTTTTAGATTTTTTATCTTTTTCCAAAGCTAAATAAGATTTTGCCATTCCTATAGAAGGTTTTGTATCTTTTGTAAGTCGCTTTGCTTCTTTATAAAATTTAAGAGCTTCTTCATATTTCCTTTCGTCGTAGCTTATGTCTGCAAGAGTTAGTACTGCATCATAATTCTTTTTGTCTTCGCGATAAGCTCTTTGTGCAAATTCTTGAGCTTTTAATGGCTCATCATTTTCATAATAAATTTTGCTTAACAATCCAAAAATCTGAGATGAATATTGTTTAGCTTGCAAAATTGCTCCTTGAAGAACTTTTGTAGCAAGCAGACTTTTTTCTTGCAAGTGATAATAATTCGCTAAATGATAGTCTTTTAAAGTTTCATTTTTCGCAACTTTATATTGGACATATTCTTCAATTGCCTTTACTTTTTCTTGAAAATCAACGGTTAAAAATTCTGTTTTTTGTATTTCTTTTAAAACTTTTAAAGCTTGATTTGCCTTTTTTGAATCCGCAAGAATCTTAGCCTTAAGAACTTTGTAATTAATGTTAATATCATTTTGAGTAATTGCGTTGTTAATATATTTTAGAGCTTGAGGTAAGTTATTTGATTTGTAATATCCCAATGCTATCAAGTAATTTTTATAATCGCTTTCTGCAGCTTGCACGCTGTTTAATAATTCTGAAGTTGTTTCTATAGCCAAATTATTGTATACAATACTTGCATATGCATCAGTTAGGTATAAAGTATCTTTCGCGCTAACCATAGCTGTCGGATAGTAAAATTTACGAATATCTTTAACATAGTTTTTTGTATATAAATTATTGTCTAATTTTGTAAATAAGTCTTCAGATAAATCAAAAAAACCATATTCTGCCATTTTTATGCCGTAAGCTAGAAATACATAGTCATCGTGTGCAGCTTTTGAAATTAAATCGGCATAATCATCATGTGCAGCTTTTACATTACCTTGCAAAAATCTATTCTCAGCTGAAGCATATTTTGCTTTTATAAAATTATCTTTTACGACCATTTCCATATTTGCAGCATTTGTTTCAGCTTTAAGCATAATAGGCTTTTGCGCAGTCTCTACGGTTGAAGCAAAGCTTGCATGAGTTATTCCTGCAAGAGTTAGCAGTGTTAATGATGTTTTAATTAATCTATTCATTCTCAAAATCCACACCCACGTAATATTTGTTAAACACTAAAAGCAACATATTACTACAATTATTTACGATTGAGTAATATAAATCAAGCAAATTGTATTTCTCTAAAGTATCAATATCTTCTTTGTCTAAATCGAGACTATTCTCGGTTAAAAATACTTTTACAATATCAATTAATCTAATAGCTAAAAATTTCTCAACAACCAACGGATCAAAATGATTTCCGGAACCGTTCATAATAATTTCAATAACTTTTTCAATCGGCATCTTGTCACGATAGTGACGTTTAGAAGTTATAGCGTCAAACACGTCTGATACTGCTAAAATACGTCCTCCAAAAGGGATCTCCTCACCTTTTAATCCCTTATGATAGCCGCTTCCGTCGAATTTTTCGTGGTGAGCACAAGCAATATCTGTTATTTGTTGGAAATCTTTTGACATATGAATTTTTTCTAATATTTTTTGTGTAATTCCAACGTGTTCTTGAATGTGCTTATATTCTTCCGGAGTTAGTTTTCCTTCTTTTTGTAAGACAGAATCTCTTATACCGATTTTACCTATATCATGAAGAGCTGCGGCTTTTTCAAGAATATATTTATCACCTTTTTCCATACCAAATTCATCAGCAATTAAAGCTGAATACATTTTAACTCTGGTTGAGTGACCTGAGGTAATTTTATCCCTTGCGTCAATAGAAGAAGCAAGAGTTTCTATGAAACTATCAAATATAATTTTTTGCTCTTCAATCATACGATTTTGGCGTTCGAATAATTGAGCATTTTCTAAAGAAATACCTGCACTTGAAGCTATCGCTACTAGTAAATCTTCGTCATCAATAGTAAACGTTTCGTCAAACTTATTTAAAACTTGGAAAACACCAATAATCTCTTGATTAAAGTTTTTTATAGGCATACAAAGAATTGTTTTTGTTCTGTAGCCTGTCTTTTTATCGACATCTTTATTAAAACGTTTATCGTTATATGCATCTTTAATATTGATAGTTTCGCCTGTTTGAACAACGTGACCGGCAAGACCTTTGTCTGCAGGAATTCTCAGCTCTTTGAAATCATTTTCTAAACCTGTAGCGACTTTAGAATATAGCTCATTATTCTCTTTATCATAAAGGAATACTGTACATCTATCAGCATTTAGAGCGGTTTTAGTTTCTTCAGCGATTGTTCTTATAAGAACATCTATATTCTTCTCCGCAGCAACCGCTTGCCCTATTTTTACAAGTGCGATTAGTGGGTCTTTTACTTGAGCATGAGTGCTTAAATGTGTTATAGGAGGACATTTAAGCATAGAGGCGACTTTTTCAAAGAAATCCGCTTTTTGAGCTTTTATTGCAAGTTTACGAGCCTTATTATAATTAATAGAATATAATGCGCTGTTTCTCTCCGTAAAATTAACATGTCCAAGAGCTAATTCATGTAAAATATTAGTAATACTGTCTTTAGACTGTTCTACTAAGAATTGAGCATCATTCATAAATTGATAGTATTCATCGTACTGCTTTGCGATAAAAGCGCCGAGAGCCAGCAGGGTAAAGCATATTGCAGTATCATCCTGATAAATTTCTTTATGTTTTATTATACGAATCTTGGCGTCTTCGTAGTTGCCGTCGATAATCTCATCCAGAGATTCGTATACAAAATTCTCCAGCGTCATTTAAGCCTCTCTCTTTTAATGCTCAAATACATAATATCACAATAATCTGCTGTTAACAACAGTATTTTTATTTCTTAAATTTAGCAACCCAGCCTTCCAGAACTTTAAGCGGAGCTCTTGTTATTGCCAAAGCCCAAGCAGGAATATCTTTAGTTATAACGCTTAATGCTGCCACATTAGCCCCTTCTTTTATTTCAACCGGAGCGACAAGCACTGAATTAGAACCGATTTTAACATTGTCTGCGATTATAGTTTTTGACTTAACTTTTGTTAATGGGTTATAATTCGCTGTAATTGTACCGGCGCCAATATTTACCCCTGAGCCAATTTCGCTGTCTCCTAAATAAGTTAAATGGCAAGCATTTGTATTGGATTTAACAGTTGTTTTTTTGACTTCAACAAAGTTTCCAATTTTAACATTATCTTCTAAAACAACATCGCCTCTTAGATGTGCAAAAGGTCCGATTTTACAATTTTTGCCGATTTTATTTTTACCGGTAATATAGCAAGAAGGGTAAATAATTGTATCGGTATCTATTTCTGTTTCCGGAGAAATCCAAGTAGTAATAGGATCGACTATTGTCACCCCGTTTTCTAAATGCTTGTTAACAACTCTATTGTTAAGCATTCTGGAAGCCTCTGCTAAATGAGCTTTTGAATTGATGCCAAAAATTTCTTCGTTATTTTTTAATGTATATGCATCAACTTTCAAGCCTTGTTCGTTTGCCCATTTAATAATATCAGTCAAATAATACTCACCTTGTGCGTTATTGCTCTTTAACTGACCAAACGCAGCTTTGATTTTACCCCAGTTTAAGCAATAGATACCTGCATTAACTTCTTTAACCGCTTTTTGTTCTGGTGTAGCGTCTTTTTCTTCAACAATGGAATTCAAAGTAGCATCTGAGTTTCTTATAATTCTACCGTAATTTGTAGGATTATCAAAAATTGCACTCATCACTGTTAAGTCAGATTTTTTTGCATAATGAGATTCAATAAAATCTTTTAGAGTTTCTTCTGTAACAAGAGGGGTGTCTCCGCATAAAATAATAACTTCACCCGTAAAATCATTTAGATATGGTAAAACCATACTAACTGCGTGCCCTGTTCCCAATTGAGGAGATTGTAAAACTGTCCTTGCATTATTATAAGTTTTTGTAATATATTCTTCTACTCTCTCAGCTTGGTGTCCCACAATAACGAAATTTTCATCAACCAAACCAGTATTATTAACTGCGTCTATAACATAACCCACCAAAGTTTTATCAAAAATTGTATGCAAAACCTTTGGGGTTTCAGACTTCATTCGAGTACCTTTACCAGCTGCAAGTATTATTGATTTAATCATTTTTACATCTCCCTTATTGTTGAGAAAATTATATCATAAAAATTAGCTGACTATATTATTAAAAAAACTTCACAAAATATTTGCAATTTAATCATGTTTATTTTAATATATCTTCATACGCCGATTTATCAAAGAATGTGACTCTTCACATTCTCTCTTAAAAAGCGATAGACAAAGAATAATACAAAGGTAATATAAAGGAATACAAAAAATGGGTATCAAAGGTAAAAACGACAGAATGGTAGTTCTTGCTTGTGAAGAT
>CAYSIO010000133.1:0-4732 GCA_964431115.1 uncultured Vampirovibrio sp. | reverse complement strand
GTAACCAACTAATTTATCAAGTATTTGTCTTGTCTGCTGAGCCTTAACTCTGTCCATATCAATTTGGCGATAATGTTCTACTGCATATTTAACAGCCTTAGGTGTAATTTCGTTAAACTCAATTCTAAAAACCTTATCGTCCGGCACTTGTAAAAGTTCTCGAACGTGCCACGCAATAGCTTCTCCTTCTCGGTCAGGGTCCGATGCCAGATATATTTTATCAGAACGTTTAGCAAGCTCGTTTAATTTTGTAACAACTTTCTTTTTATCAGGTATAACAACATAAGTCGGTTTAAATCCGTCATGAACATCAAAACCTAGAACGTTATCAGGTAAATTTCTTACGTGACCAAAACTAGCTTCAATCTGATAACCATCACCGAGAATTTTTTTTATGGTTTTAGATTTAGCAGGAGACTCGACTATCACAAGAGCCTTCTCTTTTTTCCCTTTTACTGTTTTTTCTTCTGCGAATGCTTCTGCCATTTATATAAAACTTCCTTTTTTAAATAGACCTCTTGTACCTATCACCTTCAACCTGTTCTATTAACCCGTTTAATTCCATCTCTGTCAAACGAATTAAAAGCTCTTCCGTTGATAAAGCTGTTAAGATTTGGATTTCATCAAATCCTTTCGGCTCAACACCTATTATATCAAAAATAAGTTGTATTGTATCGTCTAGCTTTAAGTTGTTACGTTCTTTTACATCAGATCTTTCTATAGTCCAATTTAGTGCATTCAAAATATCATCACCTTTTGTAACCATAGTTGCTCCGTCTTTGAGTAATTTAAAGATTCCTTCGGTGTTAGTATTATTGATAGTACCCGGAATACACATCAATTCTCTACCTTGTTCAAGAGTTAAATTAGCGCTTATTAAAGCTCCGCTTTTCATTGCCGCTTCACCAACAACAGTACCGTAAGAAAGTCCGGTAACAATTCGGTTTCTTTGCGGAAATCTGAATTTTATCGGTTCATATGTTGGGTAGTATTCCGTAACGATTGCGCCTGAACCGTTTTCTATTTTTTCATAAAGATACTTGCTTGAACTCGGATAAACAAAGTCAAATCCGCTTGCAATTACACCAATTGTTTTTAAATTATTTTCTATTGCACTTTCGTGAGAAACTGCGTCAATACCTGCAGCAAGACCTGATACCACACACAAATCAGTACCTCTCAAATCTGCTATTATACTTTTTACGCTCTCTTTGCCGTTAAAGCTTGCTCTTCTTGAACCTACAAACGCAACTGTTCTATCCAGATTACAAGAGAAAAGATCTCCCTTATAAAACAATGTCATGGGAGGGTTTGAAATCTGACGAAGCATAAACGGATAAAGGTCATTATCATAAGTTAAAATATTAATTTTCTTACTTAAAACAAATTCTAATGTCTGTTCAGGATCAACCCCCTTTTTCTTTTGCAGGTAATTTTCGACTTTTCTTACACTCAATCCTTCAATTTGCTTTAAGTCCGAAATTGTTGCATTCCAAGCTGTTTCTATATCCCCAAAGTAATTATAAAGCCTTTGGATAAAAGTTGAATCTAACTGCTCAATAGAAGCAAAAGCTGTCCAGAATTTTGTTTTCATGAATTTAATCCGCTTACCCCTTAGCTTTTATCCTTTCGACAAGTTTGTTAACACTGTCTTTTTCTTCTTGAGGGATATCAAAGTTTGCATATTCTTCAAAATATTCAATTGCATCTTCAAAATCGTTTCTTGCCATAAACAAAATACCAACTTTTTTATAAGCAAGTGTAAATTTATCATTTACCGCAATTGATTTTAAATAGTTTGAAATAGCTTTATCAATTTCATTATTAGCTTCGTAAGCTTGAGCAAGAGAATAATAAAGTAGCTCACTATCTTGTCTGTATTCAACTACGTTTTCAAAGTTTGAAATAGCTGCTTCATAATCACCCAGTTCAAAACAAACATGTCCTAAATCATAATATGCATCATAGTTTTCAGGCTCGCCGTCAAGCACCCTTTCCAACTCTTCAATCGCGTCTTCCCATCTTTGGTCGTCAATATATACCCTTGCAAGCAAGTGCGCAATCGCTAAGTTATCTTGAAGCTCATAGCTTCCTCTTTGTAATGTTCCGACAGCAGAAGCTAAATCCCCCGCCTTATAATATAAATCTGATAAATTTATATAAGCTTGAGCTAATTGTGGATCCAATTCTAAAGCTTTTACAAAATATGTTTCAGCGTGCTCAAAGTCTGCAGCACAAGAATAAGCTACGCCTAAATTATTGTAAACATCTGCATTATCAGGCTCTGTTTCTAATACTGAATGAAATGCATCTATAGATTCTTTATACTTACCCTCTTTAAACAAGCTCATCGCTTTATTAATTTTTTCACTCATTTTTATAACCTTTTACCTATAAATCTTCTTCTTTTGTATCAATATTTCTAATTATTGTTCTAACATTACCTTCAGCTTGAAAATCTTTTGGGTCTAATGTGATTTTAATTTTATCAGCTATGATATCTTTTTCTTGTTGAACAATTTTTGAACGACCAACAAAATAAACTTCGTTTGGTTTTCCTGTATTTATGTCAGGAAAAACTGAAACTTTTGGTCCTTGTGCATAATAATCATCAAACCAAATTTTAACGTGCCCATTGCCAATATAAGAATTTTGTTTTTTATTATATTGTTGATAATCTGAGTGCAATACAAGTTTCTTTCCATCTTCTGTTATTGCTGTGGTTTTGGTATTACCGCTGACTGACATTTCTTCTGTAATAGGATTATATACAAAATGATGTCCTTCTGATTCATTTTGTTCTTGTTTAACCCTTGCATTACCGATTAAATCAAGCTTCTTTAATCCACCTTTTGGATCTGCAATAATAACAGCTTTATCTGACCAACTTTCAATATCTTTATATTTCATAGCAACTTTTCCTGTTGCTACCATAACATTACTCTTAGTGTCATATTCTTGTTCATCAGCATTGATAATAACAATAGGAGTATTACCTTCTGTAATAATTGATTGGGTTTCGCCTTCAGCTCTTACGATTTTATTAATAAGAGATACCTGCAAAATATTAGCTTTTACTTCTCTTTTCTTATTCGCATTAATTTCGAAAGCATAAGGTTTGTCGTAAAAAGTTGCCGTATCAAGCTTATTTCCACGTCTTATTGAAACTTCTGCTCGAGGGCTCTCCACAGTTAAATTGTCCATTTTAACTGTTACACCGCCATCAAGTTTAATTTTCTTTTCTTTATCAGAAAAAGTCTGAGTTTTTGATTCAATAACCAAGTCCGAAGCAAAAACCGCCAAGCTTGATAGTATTATTAATGAAGTGATTAGTAATTTTTTCATTATTTACCTCTTCCATATATTTTTGTTTGAGTTTTACCTATTATTTTGAATTTTTCATAATCAGGACCGATTATACATTTATCTGCCAATGCATACATTTCATCACTCTTTTTAATTTTCACATTACCCTCTGCAATTGTATCTTTACCGGATCCTGACCAAATAAGCCTGTCTGTTTCAAGAGATGTATTATCTTTTAAGACAATATAAGTATTTTCAAACAGCGTAATAGTTCCTGCTTTTTCGTCATAAGCACCTTTAGATGACTGAAAGCTCATTGCAACTTCGCCCTCTTTGTAAAAGTTACCTACAACATTGTTTAATGTAGCAACACTGTGATCGTTGCTATAATTTCCGGATTCTCCGTATATTTCAAAATACTTTGCACCTTGTTTTGTTTCCGTAATAATTATACCGATAGCATCAACTTTTTGTCCGTCTACAGAGTCTTTTACTTGAGCTCGGTTGAAATTAGCAGTTATAAATCCGGCAGAAATAAAAGCCCAAGACATAATAAAAACAATTCCAAGAATAACAAATAGATAAGCTCTTTTTTTCTTATCCATTTCTCGTATTTTCTTTAATAATTTTCTCAAAACATCCATAAATGTATTTTAGCACATAATATTCAAGGATACGACATTTTATACGATTTATTACAAAAAGAAGTCAGATTGTTTTTAACCTGACTTCTTTTTTTGCATTTATTTTAATTTTATTTACTTGGTGTGTATGGTCTTACTACTGTTACGGAACCGTCAACGTTTTTACGAACACCAGTATCGATTTCGTCATCCAAGTCTGCTGCGAATGCTACCGGAGTCATTACCTGTTGAGCATCGATTGCTGATGAAACTTCATCCCTATTTAAATTTCTTAAGATTTTTTCAGCTTCATCTTTTGTTGGGTCCTCAGGGTCAACAACAGGATCAACAGGATCGACAGGATCAACAGGATCGACAGGAACAACAGGGTCAACCGGGTCAACAGGTGGTGTTGGTGGAACTTCCGGTTCACCAGGAACTACTAAGTAAGTGTTTTCTGCTGTTTGAGTACCTTTGTTCCATCCGTTATCGCCGTTTGCCATATCGTATGTGATTGTTGTGTCAGGATTTACTGTAATAACTTCTGTATCTTTGATGTTTGTGTATTTCAAAGTATAATCTCTTTTTGGAAGTTCTACGGTTAAGTTTCTTGTTTCGCCGTCAACAGTAATTGTATGTGCCTTTGCATTAGGCCCAATTTTGATATCCTTACCCGCTGCCAAGTGTACAAAGCCTGAATTAACTCCGTTAACAATCATGCTTTCGTTTGCGCGAACCTTAGCAAGTCCGTTTTCGTCAGTCTTAATTTTATTAACATTACCGCCCTGAGTATTGAAATAAGC
>CAYSIO010000132.1:0-4803 GCA_964431115.1 uncultured Vampirovibrio sp. | reverse complement strand
TCAAGATAATCTTTAACTAAAATCGGTTGCACAGGTTCTTCTTTTTTCTCAACCTTTGCTTCCATTCTTTGAAGCTTTGTTATAATTTGATCATCACTGTATCCTTGAGCTTTTAAGGAAATACCCCGTTTAATCTTGTCTAAAGACAAATCGTCATAAAACTCAAGACCGCTTTCGTCTTCGTATATAGAATCAATTTTCCAGTCATTTAAAAACAAATCAAGAGAATGTTTATCAATATAATAATTCTCAGCATTTAAGTTTTTTAAAATAGTTTCTCTATTAAACATTCTACACTCCCCGATTTTATCTCTTAATTTGTCTTGCAATATCCCTATCCATTGTCTTTTTAGCAATTGCTTCACGTTTATCATAAAGCTTTTTACCTTTTGCAAGACCTATCTCTATTTTAGCAAAACCATGTGATAAAAACAATTCCAAAGGAACAATTGTATATCCTTCTTTTTTAATTTTATCAGACATCTTGCGGATTTCTTGTTTATTTAATAACAATTTACGCACACGTTCCGGATTATGGTTATATCTATTTCCCTGCTCATAAGGTGAAATATGCATACTATAGATGAAAATTTCGCCGTCTTCAATTTTTGCATAGCTGTCTTTGAGATTAAGCATACCTTTGCGGATAGATTTTATTTCTGTTCCGGTAAGCACAATCCCTGCAACGAACTTATCAAAAATATGATAGTCATGAAACGCTTTTCTATTTGTTGAAATAACCTTTTTATCCATACGCTAATTATAAGCTAAACCTAGAGCCTTGTCGAGTATCGCGTTTCAAAAACTCCCTGTCTATCCTATTTAAGGTATCCAGTTTTTTACCAATCCAACGTGGTGCTACAAGTTCTGTTCTTAGCCCATTACCTGCTAAACGATGAATAGTTGTTTTTGGTGGCAAATACTCTAAGAAATCACAAACAGTCGAAACATATTCATCTTCTGACATAAAATCTATTTCGCCATTTCTATACATTTCCGCAACCTTAGTCCCTTCTAATGCACAAAGCATATGGATTTTTACCCCGTCCGGTTCTAGTTTTGCAATAGTTTGAGCAGTTTGCATCATCTCTTCATAATTCTCAAAAAGATTGAGAATCACGTGCAAACAAATATTTATTCCTGAGTACTCACGTGTCTTTTCATACATTCTCAAAAAACAATCATAATCATGACCACGATTAATTTTTAACAAAGTTTTATCATGCACCGTTTGCAGCCCGTATTCAATCCAAGTGTAATAATCTGGGGTAAATGAATGGATTAGCTTCAACTTGTCGTCATCAACGCAATCCGGACGAGTACCTATTGAGATTCCAACCACATCCGGATGATTAAGAGAAGCCGTATAGATTTTTTCAAGATCTTCTACGGGCTTGTAAGTATTTGAAAACGCTTGAAAATAAGACATAAACTTTTGAGCTTTAAATCTGTTTTTTAGAGTCTCAGCCCCCACTCTTACTTGTTCTTCAATTGATAAACGATTTGAATGTGCCTGAGAAAAGCTTCCGCCATCGTCACAAAAAATACAACCGCAATTTGAAATCGTACCGTCACGATTCGGACAAGAAAACCCAGCATCAAGAGTTATTTTATAAACCTTTGCACCGAACTTTTGTTTTAAATATTCTGAATATGCATTGTAGCGCTTTTCCATATGTTAAGTCTAACATAAACCAACCCCCACCCCAACCCTCCCTCTTAGAGAAGGGGGATTTTTTCTAAAAAGGTGCGTCAAACGACTCACCCTAAGTAACTACATTATCCCTCTCCAACGGGGAGGGTAGAATTTCAATGTGAGTTTACGAACATTTGAAATTCGGGTGGGGGTTCATGCCGTAGGAAAAATTCCGTGAGCAAAGCCGAACATAACCTCTTTTTTCCTTATTGCCCTATTTCCCTATTCCCTTTAATATTATTGTGATTCTTCGGGCTTCGCCATCAGAATGACGATTTTGTGAGCGAAGCGAACTTAATAATTTTCAATTTTCCATTTTCAATTTTCCATTAATAAAGCCCTATTCCCTTTATTTTTATGATAGAATAGATCTAAGAAAAGAGGATTAAGAACCATGAAAATGTCAAAATTATTCGTTCAGACTTTAAGAGAGTTTCCTTCTGATGCAGAAGTTATCTCTCATAAAATGCTTGTAAGAGCAGGATATATTAGAAAACTAACCTCAGGGGTTTACAACTATTTACCCCTAATGTGGAGAGTTTTAAAAAAAGTTGAAAATATTGTTCGTGAAGAAATGGACAACGCAGGCGCTCAGGAGCTTCTTATGCCATTTGTTCAACCAAAAGAGCTTTGGGAAGAATCAGGTCGTTGGGAAGTCTACGGTAAAGAGCTCATGCGTTTGCGTGACAGACACGGCAGAGAAATGTGTCTTGGACCAACTCACGAAGAAATTATTACAGCAATTGCTCGTGACGGTCTAAAATCTTACAAGCAAATGCCTGTTAATTTATACCAAATCCAATCAAAATTCCGTGACGAAGTTCGTCCTCGCTTTGGTCTTCTTCGTGGGCGAGAATTTATTATGAAAGACGCTTATTCTTTTGATACTTCACAAGAAGGATTAGAAAAAGAATACGAAAATATGGCACAAGCTTATACTAGAATCTTCAAAAGGTGCGGCTTGGATACAAAAATGGTTCAGTCAGATTCCGGCGCAATCGGCGGAAGCGTTAGCCACGAGTTTATGGTAGTTACTGACACAGACGCAGGTGAAAACGACGTATTCTATTGTGATTCTTGTGATTATTCCGCAAACTCAAACCACGCTATTTCTAACCTCCCTGAAGCAGATGTTGTTGGTAATTTTGCAAAAGCAGAAATTGTTGATACTCCAAACACTCACACAATTGAAGAGCTTTGCGAGTTCTTAAACATTCCTGCAACTCAAATCGTTAAAACTTTAGTTTACATAATCGACAAAAAACCTGTTTTAGCTTTAATTAGAGGCGACAAACAGGTTGAAGAAACAAAATTAATGAACGCTGTTGGCGGTATTGATATTCGTATTGCAACCGCTGGTGAAATTATTGAAATGCTTCAAGTCAACGGCTTTGATGCTGAGCCGGGATTCATCGGTCCAATGGGATTGAAAGAATACAATGGTTATCCAATCACTGTTGTTGCAGATGAAACAGTTAAAGAACTTAAAAACTTTGTAATCGGTGTTAACCAAAAAGATAAACACGGCGTTGGCTACAACTGGGGGGGTAAATGTAATGGGCTTGATGTTTCTACTACAAGCTTAATTGAACTTCCAGAAATTGTAACAGACCTTAGACTTGTTGAAGCAGGAGAGTTTTGCCCGACTTGCGGTCAACCTTTAAAAGTAACTCGCGGTATCGAAGTTGGAAATATTTTCCAACTTGGTACAAAATATTCTGCGCCAATGAATGCTGTTTATTTGGACCAAAACGGTAAAGCACAACCTTACGTGATGGGCTGCTACGGAATCGGCATTTCAAGAACAGCAGCTGCAGCTGTCGAAGCTCACTACGATGAAAACGGTATCAAATGGCCTTTGGCAATTGCTCCATACCACGCAGTTGTAATCCCTGTAAGCACAAAGGATGAGCAACAAATGAAAGTTGCTGAAGATATTTACAAAACTCTTATCAAACACGGCGTTGAAGCTGTTATTGATGATCGCGACGAACGTCCCGGTGTTAAATTCAAGGATGCTGATTTAATCGGTTTCCCTTACAGAATTACAGTTGGTAAGGGTATTGCAGACGGTGTTGTTGAGTTCAAAGTTCGTGAGACTTGCGAAATGTCAAACATCTCCCCTGAACAAGCAGCAGAAATTGTTGTTACGGCAGTTAGCAATTTAAAATAATTAAAAAAATAGGAGTGTCAAACCAAAGATTTGTTGCTCCTATTTTTTTATAAATTTAATCATATTACTGATTTACTTTAGATTCTATTACAAAACCATCTCGATCTATAGTTCTTTTTATGATTTCAACGTTTTTATCTGCATTTTTTACAGAACCAACAATACTTGCTATATATGTACCTAAAGCTAATACACCACCCGCAATTGCAGTTCCGATACCTACAGCTCTATTTTTAATCATGGTCATACCTGCAAAAGACGCGAAGCCACCTGCTCCAATTCCTAAAATTGTCAATAAAGCCTTACCTAATTGACCATTAGCAAAGTAACCCACACCGGGTGAGAACGTCGACATTAATCCTATACACCACTTTTTACCTTTTTTAGCTCTTGTCACATATTCAAATTTATCAGAAGGGGTATCATTAATTACATACTTACAATTATTATCAACATAATGTCCTGTATTCTGTTTTAACTCAACAGGCGAAGGTTGCACATTTGTCAAGCTTACATCATTAACCATGTTTTACCATCCTTTCACTAAGTTATACGCACATATATATAAAAACCATAAATAATAAAAAATTGCCTTTAAATTCTTATATTAAGCCTATCTATAAGCTAGAACACCGTCTCTACGTACACTTGCGCTATTTGTTTTAAATTAACATTTCTTCACAAATATTCATAAAAAGGACCTTAGCAATAATCAAGGTCCTTTTTTATTTTATTCTTATGACTCTTAAAAAGCAAAATACATATAATCTCGCATATTATACCTCTTGGCAACATTTTCACATTGTCAATATAATATAACAGGGATTAATTTATATTTCCCCCTATTACCAGCTAGCTTTAGTCACGCCAGGTAATAAACCTTTATGAGCCATTTGTCTTAAACAAATTCTGCATAATCCGAAATCTCTGTGGA
>CAYSIO010000131.1:0-4810 GCA_964431115.1 uncultured Vampirovibrio sp. | reverse complement strand
GTTCTTTTCTTAGGTACTGCCATTTTTTATATTTCCTTTCTAGATTATTTTATTATACCACCGTATTTTGCTTTTACTATCACTAAATTATTTTATCGTTTACTTGGCAAAATACTAAACTATTTTACTGGCTTCATATCATCCTTTCTATATTATATTGTTCTGCCAGTATATTTAATTTTCTTTCTCAATCTTGATGTTTTTAAAAACATCCATTCTTGAATCGTGAACATGATAGTCTTCGTCAGACATGAACATGTCTTCATTACAATTTATACCACAAACCTTTTTATTTGGTAAAGCTAATATTACAGATTGATACAATAAGTCATAAATATCTATTTCTTTTTCACCGTTTAAGTCTGTTACGAATTGCCCTCTTTGGAGCTCAAACTCTTGCGTGTACTCGTCTTGAAGCGATTGCTTTGCAAAAGTTTCTTCAATTTCTATATTCAAATCATAATCGAATTCGTTAAGACATCTGTCGCAAATTAACTTCAATTTTCCTTGAGCGGTTCCGCTTACTTCAATAAATTGTCCCAAAGATTTTAAAGTTAAGTCTGCATAAATATCAGCACCAAACTCTTCCATGAACTCATTGAATTCATAAAAAAGTGTTCCGTTTACTTCTTTTTCAATATCTTCGATTAGGATTTTAGTCATTTTTCTTAAGTCCTTAAGTCTTTAGGTCATTAAGACTTTAAGCTCGTTTAACTCGCTTCGCTCATATTATTTCAATGAACTTAACGCCTTAACAACTTAATGTCTTAACGTCTTTCCTATGCTACCGGTTCTTCTTGAAGAAGCAAACCTGCGATTTGAGTCGATACAAAACAAAGTTTTTTAATTGGTCCGATAGGTTCTTTTTCTACAAGAACAGGAGTTGGACTTTTCATCAGTTGTTTCAATTCTGCATATACAGCTTGCGGATTATCAAAATACATTACAACAGGAGTTGCAGAGCCTTTTAAGAAAAGAATTACTGCTTGTCTTGTTTTTTGTGGTGTTCCAAATTGTTGAACCATTTTTGTTCTCCTTTGTTTCTATTACACTGTTGTATTATACTATAAAAATAAAAAGTCGTTAAGACATTAAGGCGTTAAGGCGTTAAGTTCATTAAAATAATATGAGCGAAGCAAATTAAACGAACTTAAAGTCTTAATAACCTAAAGACTTAAGGACTTTTAAGGAAAATTATGTTTTCAAAAATAAATCAAATACTACAAGATGATGGTGTAATTGCTTTTGTAACTGATACTGTATGGGGGCTTGGCTGTTTACCGACAAGCGAAAAAGCCGTGCAAAAAATTTATGAAATAAAAAAACGCGAAGCAAAAAAACCGCTTATTTTAATGAGCGATGATATTTACCCGCTTTTTGACTACGTAAAACAACCTATCGAAAAACAAGGACAATTATTAATAAAAAAACATTTCCCCGGTGCATTAACCTTAGTAGTAGAAAAATCTGAAAACACCCCTAATTACATAACCTCAGGAATGAATACAGTTGGGATAAGAGTTCCTGATAACGAGACTTTTGCTAATATTTGTCGCAACATAGACGGGCGCGTCCTTGCAACAACGAGTGCAAACATATCCGGCGAAGCTCCTGCATTGACTTACGAAGAAGCTTTGAATTATATTGGAGATAAGGTAGATTTAATAGTGCCTGATTATGGATGTGTAGCAAAAGGAAAAGCCTCTACTGTCGTAGGTTTTAAAGACGGCGAAGTTATTATTTTCCGACAAGGAGAAATTCAACTATAAAAGCAATATATACTAACAACAAATTAATATAAAACTATGGCAATTTATACTAAAAAAATATTACAATTTTCAGTAAGAAATTATAGAAATCAGCTTAGAAAATGTGCAAAGAATTCAAATAGCGCTGAGACATTAAATGCTGCAAAAAACGCATATCTCTCTCAAAAAAACGCACAAAAAGAATTCAACGACATCCAAGCAATGATATCAGGAATTGCACCTTCTGTAAGAGAAATTGTATCCAGATACCCAAAAGGACACTTCAAAAGAGTAAACAAACCTTTTCTTGATACTCAAACTAATAAAAGATACACAATTGTCTATGAAGGAGTGAAGGTTAATTTTGACCTAACTGCAGAAGGTCTTGCTATTCAAAAAGAAAGAAAAGCTCTTTCTAATCTCTAAACTTCTGTTTCGACATAAGGCTTCATAACTTCTTCTCCAAAATGAGAATATGTATCTAAAGCACGTCCTATGTGAACAGGTCTTATACTTTGTCCGTCAGTATTTTGTACCGTTGAAACAAATGTATAACTTGGGTTTGAATTATACTGAGAAACCGCATTATCTTCACAATATTTCATATACTCATCATAAGTAACTACCCCGTCACCATTGAAATCCATAGCTTCGTTGTAATTATCTTCGCCCTTTTTCGCAAATACTTTTTCTTGCTCTTCTTCGATAATATTTTCAACAGTAGGACGATTTGTTTTTGTTGTCTGAAAAGCTTGCATATCAAGCATGTTCATTCTTAGTTGGTTGATTGATGATGTCATGTTTACCTCAATTGTTTATTTTTTTACAAAGTCTTTAAGACGTTAAGGCGTTAGGACTTTAAGTTCATTTAATTCGCTATGCTCATAAATATTTTAATAAATGAACTTAACGACTTAACGTCTTAATGTCTTTAAATTAAGGAGTGATTTTATTATTATAAACTGTGTTTTTACAACCTCAATCGCTCTTGAGAATAAGATTAGAAGGTATTCTTGAGGATAGTTTTTACCCCCTCCTGCCTTTCAGGCATCCTCCCCGAGGGGAGGTAGATTTTTTATCCTTGATTCTTTACCCCCTCCTGCCTTTCAGGCATCCTCCCCAAGGGAGGTAGATTTTCACCCTATCTCTCCTACGGAGAGATGTCAGGTTTACCTGACAGAGAGGGTAAAAACATTTTTATTAAAATATCATCGCCAATAAGTAGAGTTTCATAGATTCTAAACTCTTTACAATCAACTATTTTTTCTAAAGAATCACCATCAAAACAACTTTTTGCAGAATTATCATTCACAATCTTTGGTGCAATAAATTGATAAATTTCGTCTATCAAATTCTCTTTTAAGAATGCGCCTGCTAATTTGCCGCCACATTCTACAAAAACAGAACAAATTCCTTTTTTATATAATTCTTCTAAAACAGCTCTTAAATCCAACTGTCCATTTTTTAACGGAGTATTTTCTTTATTAGTGATATAAATTTCACCCTGCTGATAGATTTTAGCATTCTTTGAAGTCCTATTATCTTTATCTAAAACACACTTAAAGTTATGCTCCATAGCAGGATTGTCCGCAATAACAGTATTTGAAGAAGTCAAAATACAGTCAAACTCTTCGCGCATTTTATAGACTTCTTTCCTCGATTCATCACAAGTTATCCATTTTGAATCACCGGTCTTTGTTGCAATCTTTCCATCCATTGTCGTTGCAGTCTTTAAGACCACATACGGCAAATTTACCCCTATATTTTTGAAAAAAACACGGTTCAAAAACTGAGCTTCTTTTTCTAAAACACCTTCTACAACTTCAACCCCTGCTTCTTTAAGCTTGGTTAATCCGTCAACTTTCGGATTCGGATCTCGAGTCGCAATAACAACTTTTTTTAATTTTCTCTCAACTATTAAGTCAACACACGGCGGAGTCTTTCCGTAATGTGAGCATGGCTCCAAATTTACATACAAAGTTCCACCTTCAGCCTCGTTATTTTGCAATTTCTCTAAAGCGTCACGTTCTGCGTGGCTTTCACCATACTTTTTGTGGTATCCTTTTGATACTAAATTTCCAGCCTTATCAAGGACTACACAACCTACCATTGGATTAGGCGAAACTTGCCCTTTTCCTTGAAGCGCAAGTTCAAAACACATTTTCATATACTTTTCGTGCTGAGCGTTCATATAACTATTATAGCGCAAATAAAACCCTCTCTTGAATTTCTAAATTCGCACAGCTCATTAAGAAATTCTTTTCTCTCCAAAGGAGAGATAGGAGAGTATTATAAATCAACACTTTTGACTTTTACAAGGTCTGAAAGTTCAATCTCAAGAGCGCCTGCAATCCTATCTAAGGTATCTATAGAAGGCGAGCTTGTTCCACGTTCAATTGCGCCCAATGCTGTTTTGCTTAAATCAGATAATTCAGCAAGTTTTTCTTGAGAAAGCCTACGTTTTGTTCTCTCTAAAACAATTTTTAAACCGATTTTTGCACTAATTTTGTCATTTTTACTTGTCATAATAACAACTATACTAGTCTATTGACAAAATTTTATCAATCGTCTATACTTAACCATGCGTCAAGTAAACTTAATCGGGAGCAAATATGCAAATAGAACATTTATTAATAGAATTAGAATTAAAAAAAGATGGACTAAAGTATATTAATAATTACCTTATAGAAGAATTTGAGAGTAATTACTGTACTTATAAAGGCGCTCAAAGTGAAATCTATAAGAAAATAACAGGGCTTTTACACGCGAATTCAGCAATTATTGAATCTATAGAAAATCTTTTAATAATGTATCAAGAACTTGTCGATAATAATTATGCAGAGTTATTAAAAACAGAAGCATAATATTAACTTGTCATCCTGATCTTGTTTCCACTATAATACCCCTCCCCTTGAGGGAGGGGTGAAATCTTTAGATTTCGGGGTGGGGTAAAAAATTTGTAATTACTACGCTTAACCCCGCCCCTGATTTTGCACGAAAATCAAGATTTTCGGCAAAATCTTCCCCGCCCTCAAGGGGTGGGGATTTGTTTTCTAACCGTC
>CAYSIO010000130.1:0-4875 GCA_964431115.1 uncultured Vampirovibrio sp. | reverse complement strand
GCCAGAGTATTAGGTGAAATGGGCGATTCAAAAGCTGTTGAGCCTTTAATTGACGTATTAAAAAATGATAAAAACGGTTCAGTTCGTTTATATGCAGCTCGTGCATTAGGCGAATTGGGTGACTGCAAAGCAACTGAGCACTTAATTGAATCTTTACGCGAAGACAGAAACGTTGACGTAAGAGTTCGTGCGGCTCGTGCGTTAGGTCGTCTAGGCGGAAAAATTGTAGTTGAACCGTTAGTAGAAGCATTAAATGATGAAAATTCACAAGTATGTATCACAGCAACAGATGCTTTAATCGAAATCGGTGATGTTGCAACAGATGCATTAATGAATTCTTTAGATCATGAAAAAGTTAACGTACGCTGTGACGCAACTCGTGCTTTAGGTGAAATCGGTAACAAAAAATGTGTTGATAAAATTATCAATATGTTATATGACGAATGGGTTAACGTAAGAATTTATGCGGTAACATCTTTAGGTAAATTAAATGATACAAAAGCTGTTCCTGCATTAATTGATGTTATGAAAAACCGTTCTGAAAATGATTTAGTAAGAGCAGGTGCAGCAGCAGCTTTAGGTGTTCTTCGTGACCAAAGAGCTCTTCTTCCTTTAAGAGAATTAATTATGGAAGCTGAAGAGCTAGGTGAATTAGAAGATACAGCTCTTAAATCTTTCAAAAAGATTATGGCTGCTAACTGGCAAGCTATTCCGGGTGCTCAACAAAAGAAACCTGCAGGTGTTTAGTTAGTATAATGAAATAAAAAAAAGACCGATTTTAAAATCGGTCTTTTTTTTGTTATATCTTAATTAATATTTTTAAGCTTTCTTTCGATTTGTTTGCTTCAAATGCTTCAAGGGCTTCGTTAATAGAGTAAGTTTTTGTGATGAATGGAGTAAAATCTATTCTTTTATTTTTTAACAATCTCAAAGCCGGTCCAAATTGTCCGCAACGAGAGCCGAGTACTGTTATTTCGTTAATAACAATAGGTGCTAAGTTTAGCTCTTTGCCTGAAGCCACTGTACTTTTTAGAACCAAAACTCCACGAGGTTTTGTAAGTGACATTGAAGTTTCGAACCCAGAAGCCGAGCCTGTTGCTTCAACTACGACATCAAATTGTCTTGGCGTAAAGTTTTCGAGTAATTCTGTTTTAACACCTTGAGCAGCAGCAATATCTAATTTGTTTTGATGTTTACCAACTAATAAAACATCAAGATTGTGAGCATTTAGTGTTAGAGCAGTTGTAAGTCCTAGCTTTCCGTCACCTAAAACCAAAATTTTTGAAGTCGGCTCGATATGAAGTTGTTCAAGGATTTCGCAAGCTGCAGCAAGAGGTTCTACAAAAACAGCTTGTTCATCTGTTACGTTATCCGGTACTTCGAAAAGAATGTTTGTTGGAACAGTTAAGTATTCAGCCATACATCCGTCTTTTTTCCAGATACCTATTGTATGACGATTAGGACAATGTCTGTAGTTTTTTACTGCACACCATTCGCAATTAGGGTCATCACATCCCCAGCTAATTTCTGCAACAACTCTTTTACCAATCCAAGACTTGTCATCTCCGTTAACGTCTTCAACGATACCAACAAATTCGTGACCCAGAACTCCAACGTATCCCATATAACCTTTGGTGATTTCATAATCAGTGTTACAAATTCCCGCAAGAGTTACTCTTATTAGTGCTTCACCTTTTTTAGGAACCGGTTTTGGGTAGTTATTATCTAATTTAAGTTCGTTATCAAATACAATTGCTTTCATTTTAGAAACCTCTCTTTCGGCTTCAATTTTAATTCAAAAGGACTATGAATTCTATATTCTGGGTTTAGATGTAAAAAAGTTGTTACATTTGTTTTGTAAAAATTTAAAAATTGTATCATATATTTGTACTTGATTTCAAAACAATGTTTACCCTTAAAAACTGCGTAGGAGAAATCGTTATAAAGTATCTGGTATATCTATGACTTGTGATGTGCAAGTTTAGAACAATGCTTACTTAATCTTGGAGGTTTTGATGCGTCATTGCTGTGAGTTTAAAGCTGACGATATTTATTATCTTAAGGAAACAAATTTGTATGTTTCAAGAAAATTATCTATAGGTTTTTGTCCGATTTGTCAAAAACCTGTTGCTGAGCTTGTGGAAATAAGTTTTACAGGAGAAATTAAGCGTACCAGATATTCAGGAATAAAAGCAGATTTTGTTTTAAATGATATTGAAGAGCAAGTTATGTATTCTATGCGAGAATGCAATTATTTGCGATTTAAATCTAAACCTTTCGGTTGGAAATATGGGGTAAATAAATCTGCAAAACTTAAGGGTAAAGAATGTATAAAACAATATGCTTATGATTTTTACGGAAATAAAGAATTAATAAAAATAACATAAATCTCATCTCAATCTTTCAACTTGGGGGCGTTTTTTATTGTTAAACCTTTCTCTCGGAAAAGTAATAAAATGCTTTTCGTTTCATAAACGCACTACTCCTCTCGCCCCCATTTTTTTTATTAAGGAAAAATTTATGGCAAAAACTAAAAAAGATAATAGGAATATAAAAGAATCGATTAATCAAAAGCACATTGATTTTTACGATAAGACTTTGGAAATTTTAACTTTTATACTGGAAGAGTATTCAAAAGAGCTAACAAGAGCTGATGTTGAGTTTTTGGAAATGCCAAAAAATTCTATAGCTGTTATGGATTTTTTAATTTCTTCAATCGGTAAAGTTCAGAAAGGGCAAAGGCTTGCGTTAGGATTAGATGAAAATGAATTTGAAGATACTTCTCCGCAAATTAATATTATTGAAGGCTTAACAGAATCTAAAATTTAGTTGAATTTTGCATAAAAAAATGTTACTCTAGTCTTGGAATTAAGGAGTTTTTACATGAAAAGAGTTTTATTTTTATGCGCAATTTTTATGTTTTTTCAACTAAATTGCGAAGCTAAAGATTATGCAAAAATGCATATGAACCAGATGAAGAAAAATCAAGAGTATAGGATTAATAATACTTATTTTGCAGAGGTTACTCCTGTTAAAAAGAGCGTAAATGTTGAAATAAAAGACCCAAAGTTGATTAAACTTGGAGGATATGAAGATGTTTCGGCAGAAAAGTTGAAATCAAAGTTTGCAAAAGATAAGGTAGAATATGCAAATGTTTCTAAATACTTGGCTTCTAAAAAACTTAATGAATACTATATGCAAGCATATGATAAAGATTTTTATAGGGTATATAGAGTTGCTGAAAGAATTATCAGAGCAAATGGGCTTGATTTTATTAATTGGCGTTTAACAATTAGTTCTGTAAACGAATTTAATGCTTATAATAGCCAAACCAACAATGTTGCAGTTTTAGCAGGAGCATTAGATACTTTGAGCGATAATGATGATGCTTTGGCCTTATTGTTGGGACATGAATTTGCTCATGGTATTTTAGGACACCAAAAACGAATGGGAAAATATATTGCTAAAATAAATCGAGCAAAGAGAATGTTGAGTTATACAGCGTATCATATCGCTCTAAAGAGATACTATAAAGCATCAAGAGATATGGAATATGAGGCTGATATTGTTGGGGCTCAACTTGCAGCAAAGGCAGGGTATAGCTTAGACAGCGCAAAAGAAACTTTAGCTTATATGAACACTTTGCAAGGCGGTGATGAATTAAATGCAACACATCCGGAGTCAGCGAAGCGTATTGAAAACTTTGAACAAAACAGAAAATATTTTATGGAATCAGAATGGGCTAAACAAGGAGCTTACAATCTATATGTGTCTGAAGTTTTAGGTTGTGAAAAATCTTCTAATCGTTCTTCAATTGTACTCAATAAAGGAAAACGTCAAAAACAAGAGACATTCTATAACTCAGAATCACCATTGGATATGTATTTAAGGTATGGATATAATTCTTATCTTGCAGGTGATTTTAAAGACGCTATTAAATATTTAAAAGATTATTTAAAATTAGATAAAAGTAATTACGCTGTGTATTTGTATATTTCATATGCTTATGAATATTTATATCAACAAAACGGCGGAGATAAAAATTTAGAATCTGCAAAAGAGTTTGCAGATTATGCTAAAAAACTTGCTCCGGATAATAAATATGTAAAAGAACAAATCTTAGCGTTATAGATAACGGAGGTTATATGATAGAGGTTTTAATACCTCTTAATCCTGAGTTTCAAAAATATGAAACTCAGGTTAAAGAGCTGTACGAAAAAAGTCAGGAAAAAATTTGTGACCCGAATTCTTTTGACTTTGTTAAAAATAATACGTTATTTTATATATTTATCCAAAATGGTGCTTTGATAGGCGCCATTTATTATTTTATGGAAAATAATAAGCTTTTTTTAAATGCTTTTTCTTCCCCCAAAAATCATCTAGCCAATTTGGAGTGCCTCCATCTTTCTACGACATGGTTTACCCCTCCAATCTATGCGGAAGCTCAAAATCGAGCTTCCGCTCTTTGTTTATTGAGATGCGGATTCAAAAGAGTCGAAGGAAATTTGTTTTGCTTAGAACGTTAAAATATAAAACCGAGCTAATTGCTCAGAAAGGAAATTTTATTATGTCATTTGAGTACATTATTGAAAAAGATAATTCATCACTAGAACTTAGTAAAGAACAAGAAGGGCTTCTTGTGAAAAATATTTCATCAACTTTTGCAACTCTTAATTCTGAGCGTGCAAAGAATCTGGAAATGGCATCAAATCTGGCCAATGAAATATTTTTTAAAAACGATTTTAAATCACTCACTGATAAAGCAAAAAAATGGAAAGCTAAAGTTAAAATGTGCAAAACTTTTATGTTTTATCAAACCCTAAAAGCTTTTATATGGAGAAATACTTATGCAAATGTTAATTCTATGTTCGACGT
>CAYSIO010000129.1:0-4906 GCA_964431115.1 uncultured Vampirovibrio sp. | reverse complement strand
ATATCACTATTGTAGCATAAAAAAGTTTAAAAAGTGCAAATATAAAGTTTTAACCTTGCAAAGGGATGAAAAATTTGTTATCAGGAGGCTGAGAATAGCGTCCTAATCAAAGAACTTTTATGCAATCTAATAAACCTAAGCGAATTACCGCGGAAAATTATCTTAAGTATTATTATGACATCCCCCATGAAGGTAAAACTTCTGCCGGAAAAACTTTAAGACGTCTTAAAAATATCACATGCCCTTATCGAGGGATTAAAATAATTTCAACAGATATTATAAAAAGGTTGAGAAGCCATAATAGTTTTGTTTTATGTACAAAATTATTCTAAAAATATGCAACACAATTGCTATTATGTTGCACAAATTTTCACAATATATTTATCGTCTTTTTTTTTAAAAACTTTAGGTTTTTTGAATAAATTGTTACAAAACTTAAATTTTGAAATAAAGTTTTCTTCCTTTTTACCTAGCTAACAAAAAGAAAGAAAAACCCACGCTGGTTTTCTACGCCCTATAGGCGTTTTGACTAAATAAATGTGTTTTTCAACTGCTTTGCAACTGAAAAATTTCTCTAGCCTTGCAAACTCGGGCTAAAGCCCTCAAACAGTGCTCGGCTACTAAAAGTCCGAGCCTATTGGAGTGAGTATTTGCTGTTTTCGAAATTGGCGTCTAAAAATTTCATTGTTTGAAGTGCGAAGCACTGAGTTTGAAATTTTAGCCAATGAGAAATTACAAGCAAATAATGAACGAAAATCGAGCTCGGAGAGGTTTTTTGAGGCACTTTTTTGCCGGCACAAAAAAGTGCCAAATGCTTTATTTTACGAGAGGTTTAGCCAAACTAATTTGTGCAACATAATAGCAATTATGTTGCACAAATAACAAGAAACGATAAATTTAAACCAATATTATTTTAAGGAGTATGATATGGTAAAAAATCTTAATGTCAACGGCTACTCAATACCAATAACATTCGATACTAACGGTGACAATAAACTACAGGATTCCGAATTAAGCATCTGGTGCAAAGCCAATGATATGAAATACGAAAATGGTAAAATTGAATCCACCATTCCCTATGATGCTGAAAATGCTCCTGCAAAATTTGACTCCAACAAATATTCATTAGAAAACCTGAGAAAACGCTACCCTGAGAGTAAATATACTATCAATACAATCGACGGAATTTATATAAGTATTAGAGATAAACAAACAAATGAAATAATTTTCGTACTTGACTATTTTGAAGATAAGATTGTTATCACACATGCAAATGATAACAATTACGCATATGCGACATATAGCAAAACCGGAGAATTACAATATTCAGAAAGTTATGTAAACGATGAATACAAAAAACATTTTCCGCTAACAAATAAACTTCGTGAAGACATTTGCAAAAAAAATAATTGGGGATTACCAACTACCGGAAAAGATATCGGAAAACATATAAATTCCATAACCCCTGACAATGTGAATGGAATTCTAGACGAATATCAAAAAAAACACGATACAAGCCTCATTGCTGATATTTTTGGCGAAGTTGGTCTTGAGCCCCAAGCTCGAGCAGATTATGCAAAACATATTGTTGATAAACTTTGTGAAAATGCCGGAGATAACGACGAAGTCCAATCTATTAAAACCCAATTATATCAAGCCATAGACCATGAACGAGATAAAACCGGAACAATGGATAGTAGCGAAATTGATAAATTGATAGAAATTTTATTAAAATCCGGTTCAAACGAGAAAAAATTAGCTTCAGCGAGATTGGCGCACAACTTAAATCAAGATGTGAGTGCTAAAGATAATATCGGATTACCTACAACAGGAAAAAATTTAGGCAAAAATGTAAGAAATATAACATCTGAAAATATTGTAGATGTTATGTGGGAATATAAAAAACAACACAACGATACAAGTTTATTAACTGACATCATAGAAGAACGAGGTTTAAGCACAGATACTCGCAAAGCATATATTACGCACATTGTGAACGCATACCTTACATTTGCAAAAAATAAAAACATTAATGTCAATGATTTAGAACAAAAATTTAATAAAGAAATAAAATACCAAATGAATAAAGTTGGTTTTGCTAACGCAGATTACTTAAATACCTTTATAAAACAACTTGAAGATCGTATAGATGCCGGCAGCTGTACTAAAAACACTTCCATAACAAAGCCAAACGGAAAAATCGATGAAGATTTTAAACAAGGTTATACAGGCGACTGCTGGTTACTTGCTTCAATCAAAGCCATTGCAAGCAGACCAAAAGGTTTACAAATTTTGAACGATTCAGTAAAAGTAAATAATGACGGCAGTGTTACCGTTACACTAAAAGGTGTTAATAAGACCTATACTATTTCTAAAGAAGAATTAGAAAGTAATGTTCAGCTTTCATCAGGAGACAGCGACGTCAGAGCTATAGAAATTGCTGTTAATAAATATTTTGAAGAAGAAAGAAGGGTTGCTGGAAAATTAGATATTAATGGCAATTGGATGACAACTGCTTATAAAATCTTAGTTGGGGATAACAATATTGACGATGGTGAAAATAATATTCTACAATTCTACATTAATGGTTTAGAAACTTATAAAGAAATTGATGATGATTTAATTAATGATTTTAATAACCCAAATAAAGTTTTTACAGTTTCAACACATGGTAATAAAGAGAGGATAGAGCTCGATTCCAGCTCATCTGAACAAGTTCTAATAAAAAACCATGCTTATGCTATTATCAGATCTGATTCAGAATATGTTTATTTAGTTAACCCTTGGAATTCAGGCTCAGAGCTTAAAGTTACAAGAGAACAATTTAAAGAATTTTTTATTGTAATTAATAAAATGGAATTATAAAAACCCATTAGCCTCTAAAACATCATGCCTTGCGAGAGGGTGAAAAATCTGTTATCATGTGGGTAAGAATGGCGTCCTAACATAAGAGCTTTTATGCAATCCCAAAAACCAAAACGCATTACTGCGGAAAATTATCTAAAGTATTATTATGATATTCCTCATGAAGGTAAAACCTCTGCAGGAAGGGCTTTACGGCGCCTCAAAGACATAACTTGTCCTTATCGAGGAGTTAAGATAATTTCTACAGATACGATTAAGGGGTTTGAAAAAAATTTAGCTCGTTGTAAAACAGCTGCTGATGCTGTAGCACTTTTAGCGCCATACCAAAAAAACATGCTTCCTGTGGAAAAATCAATTTACGCAATATTTAAGGACTTTGCTCTTTTGAATCCGCATGACAATCTTCAGAACTGTCTTCATATGATAAAAACAAACTGTTTGATAAAGCTGAAGCTTGAAGAAATGGATGTTTTGGACGACGTTGACAGATTAACAAGAAAGCTTTCTCCTCAAACAGCAATGAAGATAAGAGAAAAGACGACAAAATGCCGTCAGATAATTCTTAGTGATTGTAACCATGACTGTTTTAAGCGTAAAACTTTTTTGGCTTCTTTAGAAGAAGTGATTCCGAAAGAAAACGAGCGAGAAATATTTAATGACATAAAAAATAAAGCTTTATTTTTGCCAACATCAGAAAGTAGCCGAAACGCTTTTGTCGTGAAGTATTCCAAACGAAATCAAACAGAGATTGCAAGAAGGCTTTTTATAGCTTCGACAGGGTCAATTGAGCATGTAACACCTTCTTCTTTGGGCGGGATTAATACGATTGGCAATTTTCTTTTGACATCTGCAAGCGGAAACAGATATAGAGAGAACATGCCGTTACCGGAATATATTAAACGACACCCAAAAATCCCAAAATATATGCAGATGTATATTGATGATATTATTCGAGAAATCCATGCCGGAAATTTGCAGGGAAATGAAACTTACCCGTATAAGATTAAAAAGAAACTGATGGAAGAGTCTGAAGGTAGAATTATGATTAGTCTTTCCGGATATAAGTATTCAGAGGAAGAGGCAGCTAAAGCTGTTGAAGAGTATGAAAAAAGATGGGATAAGTATCAAAAATAATTTTTTTAGGTTTTAATTATATTGTCACAGAAAATATCAAGCGTGAAAAATGATTAAACCTGTTCAAAAATCAATATTGATGACAAAAACTTTCCCTTTACCAAAAGGGCTTATTTATCACGCAAAAGGAAAGAATGAATACAGGTTAATTGATATTGGAGCCAAAAAGCTTGTTGGAACAATGACAGCTTTTGGTATAGATGTTGAACACGATGATTTTTATAGCTTAAGTCCCGGACAGAAAATTTTCCATATATTTACTTTAGAGATTGACAAGCTACATAGAAATAAAGGGTGGGGCTCATACTTTGTTGATTTTGCAAAAAAGGAGAGTTATGAAAAAAATTGTGAAGGGCGACTTTCTTTAATTTCTTATAATTATGATAACCCACCACACACTTTTTATAAAAGGCAAGGATTAATAACTACAGACGCAAAAATAAATAAAGAATTGGATGATTATTTAATTCATGGCGTAAGGTCTTGTACGCGAGATGCGTTATATATGTATTTACCGGATGTTGCTACCGAAAAAGTTAAACAGACAACCTATGTCAAAGAAAAACATAACAAAAGTTTTTGGGAGTTTTTCAAAAAAATAATAGGAACAGATAAAAAGAAGTAAAAAAGAATAATCTTGATTTTTTAGTATTTAGTTGTTAGTATGTGAATATTCCACCGAGAGTTTTTGTTTTTGAGGTGGGGTTTTTATGACAATTTTATAGGTTTTTGGGGCTAAGGCACTCTACCGACGAGAACGATTGAGTATCGTTCGAGGAGAGGAAGGTAGCGCAAGAGCGAAGCTCTCCGCTAACGCGAAGCCCACAAGATAAAACAAAATAGACTATCGCTTGGGACTATGGCGCAGCGGTAGCGCAGGGGACTCATAATCCCTTGGTCGTGGGTT
>CAYSIO010000128.1:0-4967 GCA_964431115.1 uncultured Vampirovibrio sp. | reverse complement strand
CGTTTTCGCGCATATCAAGCACGACCTGTAATCGAAACTTGAATTTTTTCAATTTTTATTACCTCTTCTCCACCAAGTATACCTATGGGTACACCCAGTACCTCTAACACTTTACAGCATGAAGGCATGACTACCATCATATACATGTATGAATTTCTTAACATTTATTAACAATCATTTTTATTTAAGCAATTTTTTTTAAGTTAAAAACTTTATATAAATATATTAGTGTGAATAAAAAGGTTTATTATGACTTATCCAATGAATTATCAGAAACAAGCTGTTCCGGCTTATTCAGGAATTACAATCAATATTACTAATCCGACATTAAATGCCACTCCGCCGGAAGCCAAGCATACGCACGAATGTCATAGTCAATGTTTACACCAACAGCCAAATTATACGGTTGAAAGTGTTTACACAAATCCTTATAATAACGAACTTTTAGCTAGCGGAACAAACAATGAAAATATAACAAAGAACAGACAATATAATACAAGTCATTTTAATACCCCCGTAATAACAAACCCGCAAGCTGTCGCACCAAAAGCAGCTGAAAACGCTCAGATTCAACCTCAATATGTAGTGAACAACGAACCGGCAAACACACAAAATATTCAACCTACGGGAGTACAACAAACTTATCCGCCACAATATTACTTAAATAATTATAACTATATGCAAAACGGAGAAAAAGCTGGCGATCAAGCCCACAGCACAGATCATCCGGTCTTAAATAATCAAACTCATCCAAATCAAAACCCACAAGAAAATACCCAAGTAATAACAGAAGAAAATATGAGCTCTTCTCAAAATATAATCGAAAATCTTGATGCCCAAGTCGCTGAACAAAAGAACTTGGAAAAAAATGGTAAAAAAACTCGTGTAGTTATGCTTACTAATGAATATATTATGTCGTTAGAAAATTATTTAAATAATCCTAATTCTGAAATCAGATTAATGGCTTCCAAAGAAATTCTAAAAAGACTTGACGAAGATAAAGACAGATTTGATGATGCAGCTTTAAATGCTTTGTTAAATAAAATGTTGCAAGATCCGAATAAACTTGTCAGAATCGCAGCGTTGAGCGCATTTTCATCTCAATTAGCAAGCGGAAACGATTATACTGTAACTCTATTGAAGAATATTCAAGCTAATCCAAATGCTGATAAAGATGACGTACTTCAAGCTGCTGATATCCTGCTAAAAATGTCTTCTACAACAGAAATTAAATACGTACCGGTAAAAAAACAAGAAAAAAGCAATAATAATAAAGAATTAGAAGTTACCCAAAAACAAAACGAACAACTGAGAGCTCAACTCCAAAAATACAAAGAAAAAGAAATTGAGCAAATACTAAAAGTACAACAGGGAAAATAATATATGAGAATGTTAACCAAAATAGCTTGCAGAACAATCGGAACAATAGGGATGGGAATGTCTCTATATAATGCTGCACGCGTGGGAAATCAATTCTCCAGAAATGAAGCACAAAGAATACAGGGTGAATATCTTGAAAGAGCATACTTTGATTCAAGAACTATAGATAATGTAAGTTTTACAGATAATGCAATCAGACAAAAAACTTTTGATTTAAGGTCAAAAAATCCATTTCCTGCAATTTGGGGCAGAATAAAAGGTTGGTCTCAAGGAACTGTTAAAGCTCTGGGAGACAGCCTACCGGTAGTTGCGTGCTCAGCTCTGGCACTAGTTTCTAAAGGCTTATTCGCCAAAGTCGGGGCTATAGGCGTAGCTCTTTGCGCTTGTTATAGCATTGCACGCAACGGTTTCGGACTCGGAAAACAACACCCTATGAACTAGGCTTGTTCTGATCTGAATTGAATCAACTTTTTAGCAGGTCTTAAGTACTCTTTAGCTACATTTGACATTTTTTGAGCATCTTGCCTTACTGCCAACTCAGCAGAAGTTTTTTTTCCAAGCTTACTTAGTCCTATTTTGTCAATAAGATGCGGAGTCATAAAAAACATTGTAAGGAATGCTCCAAACAAACCTAATACTCCGGCTTGTGACCAAGATCTGGTGTAAGCTCTTGCAACGGTTGTAGTAAGTCCGCCTGCAGCAAGCGCAACACCCGTTGCATTAATAACCGCAATTGCCGATCCATTAAGGTTTTTCGTGTTTACCTTGTACGTTTCGTTTGACCCTCTAAATCCTACCCGAGGGGCTAGGGCATTGATAGGTTGAATCATACGCACACACTTTCTTCTCTTTTTTTTACCTTAACATGATAGCGCAAACACTTTATTTTGTAAACCCCTCTTTTTATAACTCTTTAGAACTATTTTTAAAGTGCATTTTTTACACTTAATCCAATAATGACTTTTTCAGAATTATAATTAATCATACAAATAGATGTATTAAAATCAAAAAAAATCTGCAACAATGTATTATGCCCTTCGTATATAGATTACAAAAATTCTTAGATTTTCGAATAAGAAAAAAAGAAGAACAATTGCTGGTAGTACAAAAAGCGCAGCAAGAAGTCTTTTTGGCAGAACAGCGAATCAGAGAAAACGAAGCGGAAATCCAACAGACAATTGAAAACAGAAAAACGGCTGATTATAAAATGATGGAATATTATGACAAATACCTTCATCATCTTTGGGACAAAGCTGACGCTCTGGAAGCTGAAAGAAAAAGACTTCAAGCAATTCTTGATGAAGAAAAAATGAAACTCGTAAAACTTGAACAAGCGGTAAAAGTTCTTGAAAAACACAAAGAAAAACAAAAAGAAGCATATTTAGAAGAGGAAAAAGCCCAAGAATTAAGGCAATTCTCCGAAATCGGGGTCCAAAGATTTTTCATACAAGGACGAGAACGAGAAGAAGAGGAAGCCGAACTCAGAAAAATAATTGAAGAAACAGAATTAGAAATGGAATAATACTATGAATATTGATACTTCTAAAATAAATCAAACTCAAAAAACAAGCATAAATTGTCAAAAAAATGTTGATCAAAAAGGTTCTTCCGTTAAATTCGCAGACGAGCTATACGAATGCAAAACCGAAAAAGATGTAAAAACAGAGGAAGAAAATAACAAGACAAATGAAAGCGAGAAAATGCTTCCTGAAGAAAAAGAACCGGAAGCAGATATCCCAAAAGAAAACGAGTTAGAAGAAGCTATCAAAGATATGAATTCTATTGTTAAAGAATTCAACCAAACAGATGAAAATAGGGAAATTCCAATAAAGAAAGAGCAAGTTTCTACCGATAACAATTGCGTGATAAACAAAGATTATAATATTCAAGAAAAACAGGATTTACTGCCGCAAATGAATCCGAATATGAACTTTTCGGGTAATGGGCAGCCTTTTTCATCTTTTATGAATGACAATGCTAATCAAAATACAGGTAATTCCGTAAATGCAATTGGTGCAAGCGCACAAGATTTAGCAGAAGAGGCTGCAATTCTTTCCACAATGGCTGAAAATATTGCAATTGCCAATAAAAACCAAGCCTTAAAAGAATCAAGAACTGTTATGAATGAAGAAGGCATCAAAAAAGTAGAAACCCAAAGCGGTATAAAAATCGAAACTATTGTTAAATACGACACTGTAATTATGAACCAAGCTGATGTAGAAGTATTCGCAGCCCTTGTTGAGAATGGCGAAGTTAAGCTTGATAACTTAGCTCCAAAAGCGGCGGAACAATCAGTACAAATTTCGAAAACATTAGCAGATATGCTTGCTAAATCTATGGGAAAAAACCAACCTGTAAGAATAGATTTTGACAATAACATTTCTGTCATTATAAAAATATCAAGAGACGGAAAAATTACAGCAGATTTCCTTCCGTCATCTCAGGTAGCAGAAGCTTACCTAAAAGAAAATCTACCACTCTTAAGACAAAAATTTGAAGAAAGCGGAATTAAGTACGATTCTTTAAACCAAAGAGAACGTAGAGAAAACAAAGATAGTAACAGAAGGAAGGATCGCAACAATGAATGATATTTATACAACCGCGATTAATACACAAAAAGCAACAATTCAATGGATGGACGTCTTGGCAGACAACCTTACAAATGTTTATTCTCCGGGTTTTAGAGAAAACAAAGTTAATTTTAAAACCTTTCTCGGCGGAGCAATGATAGACCAAAACGTCAAGAATCATGGTCAAGGTAAGTCCACTCCGGGCACATCTAATGAAAACCTTTTCTTTGAAGGCACAGGCTTCTTTGTAGTAAGAACCCCAGAAGGAAATGTATCATATACTCGTCTAGGTGAATTTACTTTTGACTCCGAAGGTGTATATAAAACAAAAAACGGAGCAACCGTTCAAGGCTATATCCTTAACGATAAAGGCGAGATTATGGCAGGTACAAAATCTATTAGTGCCGACTTATATGAAGAAACCGCATTAAAAGGCGGAGCAATGAGTATTCCGACAACGAATATTAAACTTTGGATCGATCCTAATAATGGTAAATTCTTAGGCAAATACGATGAATATGAAATTAAAAACGACGGTACAATATACGGAAAAGCCGATGGTGGAAACCGTTCAGTACCTTTATACAAAATAGCAACCGCAAACTTCCATAACCCAAGCGGTTTGTATGAAGTAAAAGACGGTCTTTTCGTAGAAACAGAAGCGTCCGGTAAACCTGTTGTCGGAAGAGGCGAAATCCGTTCGGGTTTATTAGAACAATCAAATATTTCTTTCAAAGACAATATGGCAAATTACCAAATGGCAAAAGTTCAAATGGAACTTGTAAATGCGTTAATCAAAACAAACAAAGATTTGCTACAATCTGCAATGGAAATGGCAACACAGTAAAATTTTAACTCCGGCTAAAATTTTACTTAACAAAAAATTAGTTAAACTCCGTTTTATAAAGGAATTAAAGAAAAGCTTTGATTCCTTTTTATTTTTACAATTTATGTATTTTGTAAAGAGTAATCGGTATTACCCTCTCCGACGGGGAGGGTAGAGACTCTTAACGAACT
>CAYSIO010000127.1:0-4980 GCA_964431115.1 uncultured Vampirovibrio sp. | reverse complement strand
CTTCAGAAGATGCTAAAGAAAACATGCAAAAACGATTAAATGCAACTTTGAATCCTGAATTACATAAATATTACAACGATGAGGCTGACCATTGGTTCACTGTAGGACACGAAAACGGCCACTCTCTCGGACCAAAATTAGGAACTGAAGGCTTAGGAAAATATAAATCTATTATCGAAGAAAATAAAGCTGATATGATTTCACTTGCAATGGTAGATGTTTTAACAGAAGCCGGCATGTATACAAAAGAACAAAGAGATCAAATTATATTGACTTATGCAGTTGATAATATGATGATGTCAAAACCTGCAATGAGCCAAGCACATAGAGTTCGTTCAGTTATGCAAAATTACTATTTTATTAAAGAAGGCGCAATTTCAATTTCTCCTGAAGGGATTTTGGATGTAAATATGAAAAAAATGGTTCCGACAGCTAAAAAAATGTTGGAAGAAATTATCCGCGTTCAACTGTCAGGTGATTTCACAACCGGTGAAAAATATGTTTTAGACAATTTTGTATGGACGCCGGAAATGGATAAAATGGCTGAAAACATTAAGAGCGTTTCAAAAACTCTTAATGGTAAGGTTGAATCACCACTTGCGGATGAATTACTAAAAGCCTAAAGCTCGTTAAGCTTTTGATAGATTGCAGAATTTAAAAGGTATAAAAAGTCCGGTTTGATTGTGTTTAAATCGGGCTTTTCATTTAAATGCATAATATATTCCAAAACATACCAATCATTTTTTGCCCAGATTAGTTTTGAAGTAAAAAATCCGATGAAATCAGCTTTTTCGTCTGATAACATAAAACTAAGCTTTGTTTTATACAAATTTAATCTATCTTCTTGAACTTCTGTCGGTGTAAATGTAGGATCAAAATGAATAATATTTTTGCCGTCCCAAAGTGAAAGCAGGTAAATAACTTCGCCATTTAGAAACTCTTCCAAGAAAGTTTCTCCGCGAAGTTCTTCTCTAATTTTCACCAGTTCTTGCATAGAATTAGCTATTTTAGTCGTATGCGGTTTATCAGTTTTAATAACAATCGGGAATGCAATTGGTGCAAGAATTACTTCCGGATTGTTAATAGAATAATGATTCATTAATTGTTTAGCAATCAACCTCGATGATTCAAGATTGAACCATTTTTGATTAACAGAAATAATATTCAGCATATTTTTTCTGCAAATTTCAACTAATCCGTCTTGGATAAATCTTTTATCCGCAACTAGAATCAAATCTGCTTGAAGAAGTTTAGCTTTTTTACATAAATCTTCATAATCAGAGTATTCTACGTTAGGAATATTTTCTAAAGGTTCATTTGAAGCAGTATAAATGTGGTCTAAAAGATGAGATTTTAGACATAAATTTATAAGCTTCTGCTCAATTGCGCTTGTACCAAGAATTAGGATGTTCATAGATACATTGTAGCATGTAAAAATATATTTTTTTAATTTTGTGATATTCCGTATTTAGTGTAATATCATACAAAGTCTGAGAAAATATATTCCTGTAGCTATTTTCATGCTATACTTTTTGTATATGTAATCGGAAGAAGGTAGAAGATGAGTATAAATGTATATTTGGGGATTGATGTCGGGTCTGTTACAACTAAACTTGCTTTGGTTGATGAAAAAGGTAAATATATAGATTCTTTTATGCTAAAAACAGCAGGCAAACCTGTAGACGCTGTACAATCAGGCTTAAAACAAATTAAAGCTCAGGCTGTTCAAGAATATAATATTCAAGGCGTAGGTACAACCGGTTCAGGAAGGAATCTTGCAGGAGCTCTTGTAGGTGCAGATGTTATTAAAAACGAAATTACTGCTCACGCAGTCGCTGCAAGTACTTATATACCAGGGGTTCAAACAATCCTTGAAATCGGCGGACAAGACAGCAAAATTATTATTTTAAGAGATGGTATTGTAACTGATTTTGCGATGAACACTGTTTGCGCAGCAGGTACAGGAAGCTTTTTGGATCACCAAGCTCAAAGACTAAACGTTCCTATCGAAAAATTTGGTGAAACGGCATTGCGTTCTACAAACCCTGCAAGAATCGCAGGACGTTGCGGTGTTTTTGCAGAATCGGATTTGATTCACAAACAACAATTAGGCTATCCTGTTGAAGACTTGCTTTACGGACTTTGCCAAGCACTGGTAAGAAACTATTTAAGTAATTTAGCTTTAGGAAAAGAACTTTTACCGACAATATCTTTTCAAGGCGGTGTTGCAACAAACTCCGGTATGGTAAAAGCTTTTGAAGAAGCTTTGAATACAAAAATTGTTGTTCCTGAAAATCACCAAACAATGGGAGCAATCGGTGCTGCATTATTGGCAATGGAAAATCATCAATATACTGAAAAGCCAACTACATTCAAAGGTTGGGAAGTTGGAAATATGCATTTTCAATCTGTTACTTGCCAGTGCACAGGATGTTCTAATAACTGCGAGGTTATTACCATTTTAGAAGGTTCTGAACCTGTTGGAAAAGTTGAAAAAATCGGTGACATAAAAGGTAATATTATTGCTCGTTGGGGCGGAACTTGCGGTCGTTGGGACGTTTAAGAGAATAAATATGTAATCGATTCTGGTTATTCCCTCTGCAAGGGGGAGGGCTAGGGAGGGGGTTGAATATGGTATTAAAATTAAAAAACTTTGAAATCGGCGGTGATAAATTAACCATTTTAGCAGGACCTTGCGCTATTGAATCTATGGATGTTATGCGCAAAACCGCTGAAGGATTGAAAGCAGTTTGTGAAGAATTAGATATTAACTATGTTTTCAAATCTTCTTATGACAAAGCAAACCGCTCTTCTATTAATTCTTATCGTGGTGTAGGGATGGAAAAAGGTTTGGAAATGCTTGCGCAGATCAAGAGAGAATTCGATTTACCAATCGTTACTGATATTCATACACCCGACCAAGCGGCTGTTGCGGCTGAAGTTGCCGATATACTTCAGATTCCTGCATTTTTATGCCGTCAGACAGATTTATTAATAGCAGCAGCTAAAACAGGAAAAATAGTTAATATCAAAAAAGGACAATTTTTAGCTCCTCAACAAATGAAATCTTTGGTCAAAAAAGTAGAAGATTCCGGCAATCGTCAAATTATGCTTACAGACAGAGGTGTAAGCTTTGGTTATAACAATCTAGTATCTGATTTTAGAGCAATTCCTATTATGAGGGAATTTGGCTATCCCGTTGTATTTGATGCAACACATTCAGTTCAAATGCCGGGTTCAAACGGAGATTCAACGGGTGGTGACAGAAGATTTGTTCCTGTGCTTGCAAACTGCGCAATGTCTGCAGGAGCTGATGTCTTGTTCTTTGAAGTTCATCCTGATCCTGATAATGCACTTTGCGACGGTCCAAATATGCTTTATCTAAAAGATGCAGAAAAAGTGTTTTCTAAATGCAAGGCAATTTTTGAACTGGTGAGAAAGTAGTTGTCATTGCGAGGAGCAAAGCGACGTGACAATTAAAAAAGTATTTAAAATCAAAAACTTAAAAGGTGAAATAACGATTCCTGCTGATAAATCCATATCACACAGAGCCGTTATGTTTTCTTCTCTTGCTCGAGGAGAATCTGTTGTTTCAAATTTTTCAAGCGGTGCAGATTGTTGGTCAACCTTAAATGCTTTTCGAGCACTCGGGGTTGAGATTAATGAATTGGATTCAAAAACAATCAAGGTTGTTTCTTCAGGGAAATTAGGGTATTCATTTTCCCCTCTTAATATGGGAAATTCCGGAACTACAACAAGACTTATAAGCGGTATTCTTGCAGGACAGGATTTTGACTCCGTTTTAATAGGAGATGAAAGTCTTTCAAAGCGACCAATGAATAGAATTATAGAACCTTTGAAATTAATGGGTGCAGAAATTGAATCAATCGACGGACATGCACCTTTGACAATAAGAGGAAAGAAGTTAAACGGAATAACATATTCCTCAAAACTTTCAAGTGCGCAAGTAAAATCTTGTATTCTGCTTGCAGGAATAAATGAAAGAACAGAAGGTAGAACAACTTATATTGAGCCTGTGATTAGCAGAAATCATACAGAGCTAATGCTTAAATACTTAGGTGCAGATATTACAATGAATGGATGCGAAACAACTGTTGCTCCGAGTGAATTAATTGCAAAAGATATTGAAGTTGTAGGTGACATTTCTTCTGCGGCATTCTTTATGGTAGCTGGTTTGATTGTTGAAGGTTCAGATTTTGTTATTAAAAACGTAGGGGTAAATACAACAAGAACAGGGATTCTGGATGTTATTCGACGAATGAGCGGAAATGTTGAAATATTAGACAAACGAGAGGTCTCAGGAGAGCCTGTTGCTGATATTCGAGTGCAGTATACAGATAACCTAAAGGGATGTGAGATATCGGGAGAGGATATCCCAAGACTAATTGATGAACTACCTGTAATTGCGGTTTTAGCTTCGCAAGCCGAAGGTGAAACTATTGTTAAAGATGCAGGAGATTTAAGAAACAAGGAAGCTGACAGAATAACATGTTTAGTAAAAGAACTCAAAAAAATCGGAGTTGATATTGAAGAATTACCTGATGGATTTATTGTTAGGGGTAAACGTAACTTAGCAGGTAATGCAGAATTAAATGTCTACCACGACCACAGATTAGCGATGAGTTTTTATGTCGCAGGACTTGTTTGCGAAAAAGATATCGCAATAAAAGATTTCGAATGGACAAATATTTCTTTTCCGGAATTTGAAGAATTGTTGGAAACAATTAAATAAGAGTTTTCACATAATATTTATTATCAAACCTTCTGCCCCTTGAGGGAGAGGTCCGTTTTCAATGTGAAACAAAGTTGAACATTAGAAAACAGGGTGAGGGGTTTAGTTTTATTATCTCTTGTGCACTTTTTTTGTCTTTCTGTTACTTTCTTGTACCGACAAGAAAGTAACCCATTTTTAACTATTCTTTCAAGCTTGTATTATAACTTCCAAGCCAAAAATATTTA
>CAYSIO010000126.1:0-5009 GCA_964431115.1 uncultured Vampirovibrio sp. | reverse complement strand
GTGATGATTACAAAGTTGCGATAAAAGAAGTCTTCGGTACTGATGACTATGCAACTAAAATTGATTCTCTAAAAATTGTGTCCAAAATTAAACCGCTTATTACACAATTAATGGATAAAGCGGAAGAGGTTGAAAAACTGATTGCGGATAAAGCTACTCAAGCTGAAGTAAATAAATTATTAAGTGCAGCTGCAAAAACAGTTGTTGAAATGATTCCTGATTTTGAAAATAAAAAATTAGCTAATATTATTAATAGTAAAGCTACAATGCACACCGAATTCGGAATAGATAGTTCCGGTAATATTGTATTCCAAGAAAAGGATACAACAACCATATACAATTTATTAGTGACAGAACTTAAAAATAGTTTAGATGCTTCTGTTATTAAAGATATTGGTGGTGAGAATATCCTTGAAAAATTAGTACAAGCCGCTTGGATAATGACTTATAATGACTTTAACTCATCTCAATCAAACAACTCTGCAGCATTTATTTCTAAAGTTTTAGACAATTTAACTTCTATAATGAACAAGCTACAAACTAATCCTGAATATCTAAGTATATTTACGCAACACACAGCTTATGCAGATTCAACATTGACAAACGGACTAATTCACTATAATACTAATACTACACATGGTAGTGACGAAACAATTGACTATCAGGGTGTAACGACTGTTGATTCCGAAGGTGCGGTACACATAGCTGTTACATATGACGACTCTGATTATCAAGTAACCATGAATGCTTTATTACAAAGATTAATTGAAAAATATCCGTCTATTGAATCTAATACAATAACTTCTGTATTCAGAAACGCTCAGCTTAAAGCAATTGCGACAGCACAAAGTAATACTGCAGATTGTCCGTATGGAACCGGTAATAATAGCTCAAGAGTTGAAGATAATACCAAAAATTGGGGTGGAAAAGATAGCCGTAAAGGTGATGAACACAATATACACCTAGATGAACTGGTACAATTGACACTATATTATTTTGACAAGTTACTTTATGCAGAATTGATAAAATAATTAACACTAAAAAAAATATAAAAAGGGCTCTTCGGGGCCCTTTTTTATATTAATCTAGCTTCACGCTTGCGGACGTTATAAAAAAATGCTATAATTACAATGGCTATCACAAGTAAGAAGAGGATAATATTATGGATATAAGCGCATTAGGCGGTACTGCTTTAGCAGAACAAGCAAAATTGACTTATAATATCGCATGTATGAAAATGGCTCAACATTCAGAAAATGTGGCTCAGTATGTTTTATTAGATTCAGTAGAAATTTCTAATGAAGCTATGGAAAAATTTATGGCTGAGAAAAACGCTCAGGGTTAGTTTATAAATAAAAGGTTTATACTTTTTTTTGATAAATAGAACTTCATAAATAATTTAACAAAATTTAAGAAAGACTTCTTCCAAATTTATTTTTAGTGTATTATTAATAAAAGTTGGAGGAAGTTTTTATAATGTCAATTGCATTAGAACAAAAACAGGGATTAGTTGCTGGAGACGGTTTATTGCCGGTTAAAATGGCGCAATATGCAAAAGAAAACGGATTTGATGTTGTTGCAATATCTTTATCAAATGATAATTACGCTCAATTGAAAAAATATTGTTCTAAAGTTTATTCGTTCTGTCCGGGTGAGGTTCAGAAAATTGAAGATGTTTTAATGGCAGAAGGAATTAAACAAGTAACTTTCTTAGGTAAAGTAAATAAAACGGTTCTTCTTAAACGTCCGAAATTTGATGCTCGTGCGATTGAGTTTATTAAGAAAGCAATTCGTTTGAATGACGATAAAGTTATGCTTATGATTATTGAAGAGTTTGAAAAGAAAGGGATTTCAATTCTTGACCAGACTTTATTTATAAAAAATTTAATGATTCCTTCAGGCGTTTTGGGTAAGTTGCAGCCAACAGCTGAACAGATTGAAGATGTCAATTACGGTTACTGGCTTGCAAAAGAAAGCGGTAAATTAGATATCGGACAATCAGTTGTTATAAAAGACAAGATGATTATGGCTGTAGAAGCCATCGAAGGTACTGATAAATGTATTAAACGCGGATGTAAAATTGCTAAGAAAAATGCTCGTGTAATTAAAGTTGCAAAACCTGCTCAGGATAAGAGATTTGACATTCCGGCTATAGGCATGAGAACTCTTAAGACAATGAAAAAGTATAAGGCTGATTTAATCGCGGTAGAAGCAGGAGAAACTATTATAGTCGATCAAGAAGAGGTTGTTAAATACGCAAATAAGCACAATATTGTAATAATGGCAGTCTAGTTTATATGAAAAAAGTTTTTGTAATTACAGGAGAACATTCCGGTGATATGCATGCCGGAAAGGTTGTAGAGATTCTAAAATCTCAGAATCCTCACATTGAAGTTCAAGGTATAGGTGGTGAAAACCTGAAAAATGCCGGCGCAACACTATTTTGTGATCATTCAAAAATGTCAGGATTTGGGCTTAGTTTGAAAATGATTGTTGAGCATTTATGGCTTGAGAACGACGTATGTGAATATATTTTAGATGAATATAAGCCTGACTTGGTTTTAGTTATTGATTACGGCACATTTAATTTAAGGGTTGCAAAACGCCTAAGAGGTAAAGGAATAAAAGTTTTTCACTATATTCCGCCTCAAGTTTGGGCAAGCAGACCTTGGAGAATTAAGAATATAAAGAAATATGTTGATAAAGTACTTTGCATTTTTCCCTTTGAAGTTGAAATGTATAAAAAGCAGGGAATTGATGTTCATTATTGCGGGCACCCATTAGTAAAACAATTACCAGAAAAAGCTAATAAAGAAGAGTTTTTTCTCAAATACAATTTGGATATTAACAGACCGTTAGTTTCAATTTTTCCGGGCTCAAGACCTCTTGAATTAGCTTTTTTGGCAAAAACATTTATAAAAGCTGCTAAAAAACTACAAAAAAAACATCCGGAATTGCAGTTCTGTATATCTCATGCTCCAAATCTAAGGAATGATATTTTTGATAAATATATTAACAATTCTGATTTTAAAATAATAAAGGGCGATAATCACGCACTGTTGAGTGTCTCTGATTCATTAATATTAGCTTCCGGAACGGTCGCTTTAGAAGCCGCTTTATATCAGACTCCTATGCTTATCGGATATAAAGGTCCGTATTTGTTATATTTGATTTATTTGTTGGTAAGATGTATTAAAAAGGTCTCTTTACCGAATATTGTAAGTGGTAAAGACATTGTCCCTGAACTTATTCAGAATAAGTTCAATATTGATAATATTGTTTATGAAACAGAAAAAATGCTCTATGATAAAACTCATAGAGAAGCAACAATATTACAATTAGGAGATGTGAAGGCTTTGCTTTCTGAAAAATATTCGGCACAAGAAGTCGCAAATTGTATTTTGACGGTATTATCGTAAGTTTTTGTGGTAAAATATTGGTGAGGGAACTTATGAGACTTTTTTGTACGCTAATCGTTTGTTTTTTATTAACTTCTACTGTTTATGCTGAAGAAGGTTTAAGAACATTGTTCTTAAATAATAAGGCTGTAATTTGCGGTATAAATATTCGTAATTTTAATGCAAAAGATACTAACGGTAACGGTTTAATTGATTCAAACGAAGAAAGCGGAACTTTTATTAATGCAATTGAACGACTTGATGAAATAAAAGATTTGGGTATAAATACGTTGCATGTTTTACCTATTACCCCTGTTGGAAAGTTGAAATCTTTAGGTACGGCAGGTTCGCTTTATGCTATGCGCGGAATGAGTTCTATTAATCCGCAATTAATTGATAAGAATTCACCTTTAACTCCTATTGAGCAAGCAAAGCTCTTTGTAGATGAAGCGCATAAGCGCGGAATTTATGTAATCATTGACTTACCGAGTTGCGGAGCGTATGATTTGTTTCTATCTAATCCTGAGTTATTCATAAAAGATAAGAAGCAAATGTCTATTGTCCCGACAGATTGGACTGACGTAAGACTTTTTAATACCGGTAAAAATGACAATTTAAATCAAGATGTATATGCGGCTCATATTCGTTTTGTTGATATGTTATTTGAAATCGGTGCAGACGGTATCAGGGCTGATGTAGCAACAATTAAACCTTCAAAGTTTTGGGAAGAGCTTATTGAGTATTCCAGAAAAAAGAATCCGGAGTTTTTATATCTTGCGGAAGCGTCTGACTCTTGGAGGGAGCCACCTTCAAAATATGCCGAGTTTACTCCTTATGACAAACTTCTAGGAGCAGGATTCGACGGATATTACGGTAGTTTTTTTAATCTTAAAGATTGGAAAACTGCAGAATCGTTTATGGAACATATAAAATTTAATAAAAAACTCTTAACTTCATACCCTGATGATAAAAGTGTAATACTTTCTTTTACAACTCATGATGAAGTGAGTCCTATAGTTTTGCATGGAGAAAGATTCTCTGTAATGATTGCTTGGTTAGAGGCAACCCTACCTTATAACCCTTATTTTATTGATGGCTTTCAGTCAGGTGATGACTATCTATATACTTGGGCAAATACAAGAGCAAAATATACGGAAACTGATGATGATTATTATTTTGTTCATCGTGGTAAATTTGATATATTTAATTTCTCAAGAAAACCCGGCGGGAAAAATGAATTTGTGAAAGCTAATTTTAAAGAAGCTTTTCGTTTTAGAGCAGAAAATTCTGATTTGATTTCAAAAGGTACTTTTACTACTTTAAAGACTGATAAAGAAAAAGTTTTCGCTTTTTCAAGAAGTTATCAAGGTGAAACGATTATTGTAATCGGAAACCTGGATTATAAACATCCGCAAAAACATATTACTGTGAAAGTTTCCGGAGTAAAGAAGAAGAAAGATATGGAAGTGATTGAAGGTTTAACAAATTACAAAACTAAAAATAATAAATTGCTAACAGACTTAGAGCCGGGTGAAATAAAAGTTTTACGAATGAATAATTTTGCTCTATAATATAAAGACTTGGGAAAGAGGAATATAAAGAATGAAACAA
>CAYSIO010000125.1:0-5012 GCA_964431115.1 uncultured Vampirovibrio sp. | reverse complement strand
ATCAAAAATCTTTGAAGCAAATAAGCTGGATTTACAACTAGCCGAAGGAAACATCCCTCAAGCTGTTTTTAATAGGCTTAAACTGGATGAAAACAAAATGCGTGATATGATTCAAGGGGTTGTTGACGTATACGAACTGGAAGATCCTATTGGTAAAGTTTTAATGCAACGCTCTCTTGATACCGGTTTGATTTTAACTAAAAAGTCTTGTCCAATAGGTGTTTTAGGGATAATATTCGAAGCTCGTCCCGATGTTATCTCTCAAATATCAGCATTAGCTATAAAATCCTCAAATGCCGTTATTCTAAAAGGCGGAAAAGAATCTATAAATACGAATAAAGCGATAATGGAAGTAATTCAGACTGCTTTAGCTTCTGTAGAAGATTTTCCTTACAATGCATTGACCCAAGTTTTCACTCGTGACGATGTCGCAGAAATGCTAAAACAAGATAAATACATTGATTTAATTATTCCTCGTGGTGGGAATAATTTAGTACAATTTGTAAAAGAGAATACAAAAATTCCGGTTTTAGGGCATGCTGATGGAATTTGCCATATTTTTGTTGATAAGTATGCGGATTTAGAAAAAGCAAAACGCATTATCATTGACGCAAAGACTCAGTATCCAAGTGCTTGCAATACCGTTGAAACCTTATTAATACACAATGAGTTTGTTGCAAAAGAAGAGTTGTTAGAATCTCTAAAATCGGCAGAAATCGAATTAGTATTTTCGCCTGAAAGTTGGCATAAAGAATACTCTGATAAAATTTTATCAGTTAAGACCGTAAAGTCTCTTGAAGAAGCCATTGTACATATAAATGAATATTCTTCAGGTCATACTGAATCTATAATTACGGAAGACAGAGAAAACGCAAAAATTTTCTTATCAGCAGTAGATTCTTCAGGAGTTTATCATAATGTATCCACACGCTTTGCAGATGGTTTTAGATATGGTTTTGGTGCTGAAGTAGGGATTTCTACCAACAAAACGCATGCACGTGGTCCAGTGGGGCTGGAAGGGCTTACAATTTATAAATACACGCTTGAAGGTAACGGTGACATTGTAGCTGATTACGTTGAAGGGAAAAAGAAATTTAATCATAAGGATTTAGTATGAAAATAGGTGTTATAGGTCTTGGTTTAATAGGTGGTTCTATATTTAAGGCTTTGCAAGATAAATATGAACTAGTCGGGGTTTCTTCTTCTGTAAAAAGAGAAAATGTTTCAACTGATTATAAAATACTTGAAGATTGCGACTTGGTTTTTGTTTGTACTCCAATGAATGCGATATTAGAAGTTTTAGATAAATTAGAAAATGTCTTATCTGAGAAAACAATTGTAACTGATGTTTGTAGTCTTAAAGGGTTTGTTTGCAAGAAAAGCTATTCTTACAAATTTATACCGTCTCATCCCATGGCCGGTACAGAGAACTCAGGTTGGGATAGTTCTTTCCCTGAATTGTTTCAAAATGCAAAATGGGTGATTACTCCGATTAATAAAGCTTTTTCAAAAGAACAAAAAGCTTTGGAATCAGTAATTGAAGATTTAGGAGCAAATATAGTTGTAACTACGCCGGAAGAGCATGATGAGGCAGTGGCTCTAATTTCACATATGCCGTTGATTGTTGCTCAAGCTCTTTGTGAAAATATTAAAAATAATAAGCTAGCTCAAGAACTTGCTTCAAGTGGCTTTAGAGATACAACTCGTCTGGCTCTTTCAAATACTCAAATGGCTTCTGATATGGTTGAGCTAAATAGGGAGAATATTGATTTTGCACTTGAAAGCTTGCAAAATTCTTTAAAAAATTTATTGAAAGAGAATTATTCTACTAATGCTAAGCAGATTCAAGAGTTTCGAAAAAGTCTTTATTAGCTTCTAAGGTGTCTTTGCTTGCCACAATTGTGTATATTGGCGGATTTTTGAATACTTTTTGAGCGAATTTTTGTAGATCTTCTCTTGTTATATTATCTATTTCGTTATAAATAAGATTTTCTCTTTCGATACCTTCTTTTGAGTTTAAACTATCTGACAAGGCATTAATCTTTGCATCAACGCCTTCTTTGTTAAGTAGTTCGGCTTTTAGAGCTCTTTTTGCGTTTTCTAAATCTTCATCTGTATATTCAGAATTTATAAAAGCATTAATTTGTCTGTTAAATCCGTTAATTGATTTTTGTACATTATCATAACTAAATTCGCCGGTTTGTTTATTGTCTGTTGTTGTAAGGATATAGCAAGAAATTTCACCGCAGTCTCCCATTCTGGCTGAGTCAGCGCCAACAGAATATGCTAAATGCTCTTTTTCTCGTAAAATATCAAATAATCCGATTGACGAAGAGGATAATATTGAGTTCAAAAGATTTGTCATGATACTTTCCTTCACGCTATCATCATATTTAAACTTAAAGGTTTGCATAATATCTGCTTGTGAAACCGGTTTATCTTTAGTCACAACTTTTGAGGAAGTATTGTCTTTATAGAAGTTAACGCTGTCATATTGATATGGTGCTACAGAATTGAGCTCCTCAAAAGCTTTCGTCGCAATAGATTTCATATCTTTGTTTTTAGGATTGTTTATGCTAATTGTACCCATTGCTGTATTTAAAATCTGCTGATGAAGTCGTTTTACATCTTCTACTGTTACCGAATCAACATTCTCTAAAATAGTTTTATTAGAAATATATTGCGGATTGTTTTTTTCTTCTACTTCTTTGTATAAGCTATATGCTGTGTCTTCTCTGCGATTTAATGAATCTTTTATGCGTATAATAGCTTTGTTAACTTCTTCTTCGGTTATTCTAGGAGAATACAGAAGTTCTTTTGCCTTAGCAAAAGATTTTTCAAAGTTATCATAATTCGAATCACCATAAAGACTTAAATGTCTGGTAGAAGAAATTGCGTATATGTTTATATTATTTTCTTCAAGTTCCTTGTTAAATTCATCTTCTGCTAGATTAGCTGTTCCGGATGAAAGTATTTCATTAAATACCTTTAAAGTAGCGGGATTTATATTTTCTAATGGCTTATATTTCAAACTGATGCTATAACTTATATTATCATTATTTGTCTCAAAAAAACCTAATTTGAAGTTATTATTCAGAGTTGTTTCTGAAATTTTATCAAGATTTATAGGCTGACGAGTTCCTTTAAATGAAATCTGTCCGGCTTTTGCATAATTATTTTTTATTTCTGTTTCGGTTGTCTTTGGATGGATTAAAGTTAATGCTGCTTTATCCAAATTAATATAGTTATCTATATAATTTTGGATATCTGCTATTGTAATATTTTTTAATTCTTCTTCATAATTTGTTGCATATTCAATGCTATTATTAAGTATACAATTGCCAATTACACGATTTACCGTGCTTGAATGTTCTATAGCGTTTTTGTAATCTTGCAATAAACCTTCCTTTATTTTTTCTAAATTCTCTTTTGTTGGAGCTCTCAATTCGGAGAGTTTATTGTATACGATTCTAAGAGCTTTTTCTGAATTTTTTTCTGATGTATTAAAGACATATGAAATCATGGTTGGATTATAAGGGTTGTTACTTATCTTATCCTTACTGATGCTGCCATATGTATTCAAAGCTCTTAATTCTTTGTCTAATCCCAGATCTGTTGAATGAATATGTACTCCAAGAATTTCATGTATAAATTTTGATTTAATATCGTTGTTTTTAGGTCCTGCAAAGCCTAACATCACGGAACAAGATTTAGCTTTATCTGTTATAAAATCTTTACGCACGGTATCTTTTAGCGGATTAAGCTTTTCTTCAAATTTCTTACCTTTACTTACCTTTTGTGAGCGAAAGTTCTTAGAAACAAGTTCAATAACTTTATCAGGATCAACATCTCCTGTAATTACAAGGTTCATGTTATCAGGTGTATAATACTTGTCGTAGTACTCTTTAACCTTTTCTCTTGTTAAATTTTGAATATGTTTTGTACTTCCGCCAACAAGCTCGTCTGCAGAACTTTTAATATTAAAAAGGGTTCTTACGGTCTGATCGACAAGAATTGTATCAGGTTCGTCCAGTATCATATTAATTTCAGAACAAACAGGCCCTTTTTCTTTTTCTATCATTTCCGGAGTTAATGCCAAATCCTCCGTCATTGCAGCCATAACTTTAATTTGTTCTTCCAAATCGTTTTCACTAAGTAATGGTGTTGAATTCACGTAATCTGTAACTGCATAATCTGTACTTGCATTAATCCAACCACCTAATTTATCAATTTTTTTAAAAGAATCTCCTGTATTTAATTTTGTATATCCGTTTTCACCTGTCGTGCCGTTAAAAGCCATATGTTCCAGAAAATGGCTTATGCCTTTTATATCATCAGTTTCATTCATTGAACCCACATTAACATAGTTTTTTACTATAGCAGGGGAACCTTCCATTGGTATTATTGAAATTTTATGACCATTGGCAAGTTTGTATGAATGTAGATTTAGCCCGTTTGCAAACTCTGTAACCCCTAATTTAGTATAATTTTGTGGGGTTCTGATATTATAATCAGGTATTGTATTTGAAATACGAGTAGTATTTAAAGCAAAATTTGAGGCGGATTCTTGAGAACTCCTCATTTCTGGCTGTTGAGCCGATATACTGTCCGGTTTAGTTACTGGCTGCAAGCCTCTAAATGCGAACGGATTTGTATTTTCTACTTTCATAACCATATTATAATAAAAACTTTTTCTTCTTAAAAATTGCCTAATTGTAACTAATTATTTACAAAAAAAAGACTTTCCTAAAAGAAAAGTCTTTTTTTGTTTAAGCTTTATAAGTTTATCCCTCAAATTGTTCTGCAACTTCAAATGGTTGCTCAGCAAGTTTAAGGGTTTCTCTGTCAATAATACCTCTTTTAAGTTCTGTAAAAGAAGCTTTTTTAGAATTAAATTTTTTCTTCAAGAATTCATATGCAACTTTTGGATCACATTTTGTACCGCATGTAAATAAATCAACTGCTGCATATCCTAATTCAGGCCAAGTATGAATTGCCAAATGACTTTCTGA
>CAYSIO010000124.1:0-5069 GCA_964431115.1 uncultured Vampirovibrio sp. | reverse complement strand
GCAAAAAGATAAAAAGAATGCGTATTAATCGCGGGCTTACGCAAGAACAGCTTGCTGAAGCCGTTGATGTATCCCAACGAACCCTTAGCGGAATTGAAATCGGAGAGAATTTTGTTACAGCTGAGACTTTAGATAAAATAATAAGAGCTTTGAATACAACAACAGAAGAGCTTTTTGCAACTAATCATTTAAAAGAAGAACAAGAGCTAATAGAAGAAATTGAAAACAATATTAAAACAATCTCAAAAAATCCAACAAAATTAGATATTTTATATAATGTAACTAAGAGTTTGATTAAAGAATAAAGAAATTGCCGTCATATTTAAGGCGAAGGCTTGGGAATCCAGTCGGTTTTGGTTTTATGTACACTTTCTTAAAAGCTGGATCTCCGACCTTCGGTCGAAGATGACTGATAAACTCAATGCAGAGACTTTCTCTTTTGCGTCATTCTTAAAAACGAAGTTTTTGGGAATCCAGCTTATCTATGCTAAAATTAATCTATGAACAAAAAGGGTTATGTGTATATTTTGTTTAGCAGGAAGAATGGGACTTTATATGTAGGAGTTACATCCAATTTAGTTAAGCGAGTCTATGAACATAAAAATAAATTTGTTAAGGGTTTTACAAATACTTATAATGTAGATAAATTAGGGTATTATGAAGTGTTTGACAATATACAATCTGCAATTATTCGTGAAAAACAATTAAAAAAATATTATAGACATCAAAAATTAGATTTAATTGAAATAAATAATCCGGAATGGAATGATTTATACTATGAAATTATTCAATAGGCTGGATCTCCGACCTTTGGTCGAGGATGACGCACATTTTATTGATTTTGCTGTCATTCTCAAGCCGAAGGCTTGGGAATCCAGCTGATTTATTTTTAATTTTCATGCTAAAATGAACCTAGAACAGAGCTTTTTCGTTTTATTTTCAAAGGATAAATATGGCACTTATTGAAGTAAAAAATGCAATAAAAACTTATCAAATGGGCGATGAATTGTTCTATGCGATGAATGACATTTCGTTTGAAATAGAACAAGGTGATTTTGTTGCGATTATGGGTGCTTCAGGCTCCGGTAAATCTACTTGTATGAATATGCTTGGAACTCTTGATAAGCCTAACAGCGGAGAATATTACCTTGACGGAGTAGATGTGTTTTCACTTACTCCGGATGAGCTTTCTGATATCAGAAACAACAAAATTGGATTTGTTTTTCAAGGTTTCAATTTGATATCCAGAACTTCTGCAATTGATAATGTTATGATGCCGATGATATACAAAGGTATCCCTGAAGAAGAGCGCATTGAGAGAGCAAGACAGGCTCTTAAAATCGTAGGTCTAGAGAAAAAAGAAAATAATATGCCATCACAAATGTCAGGAGGACAACAACAACGTGTAGCTATTGCTCGTGCTATCGTAAATGATGCTCCGCTTATCCTAGCAGATGAACCAACAGGAAACTTGGATACCAAAACTAGTATTGATGTTATGGAGTTTTTTGTAAGTCTTAATGAGAAATTAGGCAAAACTATTGTATTGGTAACCCACGAGCCAGATATTGCAGAATATACAAAACGCGTTTTGCGATTTAAAGATGGGAAGATTGTAGAGGATAGGAGGAGGCAAGTGAATAGGTGAATAGGTAAATAAGCGAATAAGTTCTTTAACTTGCTACGCTCATATATTCTAAATAAAGAACCTATTCGCTTATTCACTTATTTACTTAGTCACCGGAGAAAAAATGATTGACTTTAAATCCACACTAAAAATAGCTTTAAACTCTCTGAAAGTAAACAAAATGCGCTCAGCATTGACTAGCTTGGGTATAATCATCGGTGTTGCAGCTGTAATTGTAATGCTTGCAATCGGTGAAGGTGCAAATGAGCAAGTCCAGGCTAATATGGAATCAATGGGCTCAAACTTGCTGACAATTCGTTCTGCAACAGCTAAAACCGGCGGAGTTTCAATGGGTATGGGAACAAAACCGACTTTGAGCATAAAAGATTCCGACGCAATAAGAAAAACAGCAAGAGGAGTTGAATCAGTAGCTCCGGTAATGAGCTCCTCAAAACAAGTGATGTATGGAAATCAAAACTGGTCAACAACCGTTTACGGAATAACAACTTCGTATTTATATGTTAAAAATTATGAAATGGATTTAGGACGTCCGATTAACAAAGACGATGATAATAATGCTTCAAAAGTCTGTTTAATAGGAAAAACGGTTGAGACAGAGCTTTTTGGAGATGTAAATCCGATTGATAAAACTATAAGAGTAGGAAATGTACCTTTTAGAGTTATAGGCACTCTTAAGGGCAAAGGTCAAATGGGTCCGATGGATCAAGATGATTTAATCTTTATTCCGCTTACTACTGCTCAGAGAAAAGTTTTCGGAACGGATTTTCCCGGGGCTGTTAATCAAATTATTGTAAAAGCCTCAACGCTGGAAGATACAAATATTGCGCAACAAGATATTAATGATATCCTAAGACGTCGTCATAATCTTGGAAAAACCCAAGAAAATGATTTTGAGATAAGAAACAGCGCTGAGTTTCAAGAAAAAATGAAATCAACAGTTCAAACTTTTGCAATTCTACTTGCATCAATAGCTTCGGTTTCGCTTGTTGTCGGTGGAATCGGAATTATGAATATTATGCTCGTATCTGTAACAGAAAGAACAAAAGAAATCGGTATCAGAATGGCAATTGGCGCAAGAGCGATGGACATAAGAATGCAGTTTTTGATAGAAGCTCTTGTCCTATCGCTTTTAGGCGGATTAATAGGTGTAATTACCGGAATTACGATTGCATTACTTGTAGGAGCAGTATTTGCTACTAATGTTGTAATTTCAATAGCTCCAATCCTTTTGTCATTTGGTTTTTCGGGGCTTGTCGGAATAGGGTTTGGATATTATCCTGCATATAAAGCTTCATTATTAAATCCAATTGATGCTCTAAGATACGAGTAATTATTCTTTGTTTTTGCCAAAGCTCTTTATTAAAGTTTTGAGCTCTTTTAGCATATTGTTGAATTCAGACTGAGTAACATCGATATTTTGTTCAATAAAATCTAATTTTTCTTTACAAGATGCTAAAAATTCGTTACGTTGCGTGATATTCAAACCATTAGCGGACTTATGTTTTTTAGCTTCTTTTGCTTTTATTTTATTACTTTTATTCTCAAGTTTTGTTTCTTTTTCTTCAAGATACTTATTAAGCTCTATTCTTGCAATTTCTTCGTAGTTTTCTATTTTTTCCCTAACAAAATTTAAGGCTTCAGGTATTTCTTTGTTTACTTCACTATCGATTTCTTTTGCAAGAATTAAGGTCTTTGGCAATACTTGTGAATACTTAGGATTAAAGTTTTTGACAAGAAATTTACCGTCTTTTATCAAATATATTGTTTCTTCATCTTTAGGACTTGTTATTATAAGTTTTGTCAAACCTGAATGGTATTTAGTTTTTACCGGTAAAAAATAAACTTGTTTATAGCCTTTAAATCTATCAAATGTGATACCTTTTCTGCCTGCAGGAGCATATAAATCCGGAACTTTTTTCTTGATTTCAAGAGCTTTTAATGCAGGTATTGCAGAGAGCTTTTTATTAATTCCGGACATAGCTTCTGTAATATCCGAAAAATTCTTTTGAGTCTCATATGAGAGCTCTAACGGAATATTTTCAGCAATTTTTGCTCTTTCTGCTATATAAGCATTGATATACTCTTTTAATGCATCAATTTTTTTTGAATACATCGTTAAATATTTTTCAAAACTCGGTAAATATTTTTCGTCTTGCATCTTATTGGCATCGATAAAAGAAAGTTTATCAGGCAAATAGTTTGTAAAATTAGGGTTTATATTTGAAACCATTTTACCTTCTGTTGTAACCAAAAAAGTTTGGGTAACATTTCCGTTCTGGTCAAATACATTTAAACGACGCAAGTTTTTTAATCCTGACGAAGCAACAGGATGATATGTTAATGTAATATTTTCGTCGCCTAAATTTTCAAATGCGTGTGTTGTTAGACCTGTAATAAGCTTATAATTCGGATAAGATTTTCTAAGAGACAGCTCTGTTGCTTTAGGTAATTTTTTTAAAGCGGTTTCTATTTCAGAGCAATCCTGTTCTATTTGTCCCAGTCTTTTTAAAAGGCTATAAGGAATAACACCATCGGGAATTTTTTGATAATTATCGGGTACGGTTTTTAAAAATTGTCTAAATGGCAACAAAGCTTGATCTAAATCTCTCAAAACGCAGGATAAAGAACTTTCTAAGCCTTGTCTTGTAATTTCTTCATCTGTTAAATATTCTCTGTTTTTAGGATAAAGCTTTTGTTTGTTTTCATCAGTGTTTTTGAGTAATTTTTCATTACCGTCTATTAAGAAAGAATTTATAACAATTCTTTCTGACCATGTTGAATTTCCCTTTCTTTCAATGATTCTGCTAAGACCGGCATGTTCAATGCTTTCTGCGCAACGAATAAGTATAGATGTTTTAAAATCTCCGCAATTGTGAAAAGTCAGTCCCTCACCGATTGTAACATTTGGATATTCTTTTTGAATATATTCAAGCCCTTCCCTTGTTATTCTTGCTAAATTAGCGCGAGTATCTTTATATGCACGCAAGATATCGCTTAGCCCTCTTGATGTCTGAATCGATAGTTTTCCGGCAGAAGGTTTTGCGATATTTGTTACTATATTCTGTCTCCCTTTGAATAAAGGGGAAACATTAATGTTTTTAATTTCTGTAATATACATAAGCGTTCTGCTTAAATAAAATCTTGTAAAAAAATAATTTGCTCTTTTCGGTTAATCATTTGTGCGATTTTATATTTTTTCTTTTAATTCAGAATCCAAATATGAATAAAAATTTTTATATTTATGTGCTATTAATTGTTGTTGCACTGTTTTATATTTTTTATCTGTTTGGTACAACAAAAATAACTGTTCGGTTTAGAGAGTTGGAGCCGTTTAGGCATCATCTTCCGGTGTTTTATAACGGGTTTAAGCTTGGTCATACTACAAAGGTTTATCCTGATAAGGATTATCAATCCACAATGG
>CAYSIO010000123.1:0-5151 GCA_964431115.1 uncultured Vampirovibrio sp. | reverse complement strand
CAAGGGCAAGTTCTGTTGAACCAAACATTTTTTACATCATTTTGTAATAAGTTAATCCTGCTTTAATATTTTCGTTTAAATAATAAGGATTATAGCCTATTTTTTTAGCTGTTGACGGAAGTACTTGAAAAACTCCAACGGCGCCGTACGGACTCTTTAGTTCATGTCTGAATCCAGATTCTTTCTTTGCAATGCTTAACGCAAGTGCCGGATCAACTCCCATCTCCACAGAATGTTTAACAATGCTTTCTTTGACAACATCTTCTGAGATTGCCGCCTGAGCATCCACTGATAGGAATGATACTAATGCAATAGCAGTTAAGACTATCTTTTTAATCATCGAAATCCTCGTCGTTATTGTAAATTGGATTCTGTATATTATTTCAAAAATCCTCCCTACGGTTTCACTTTGTTCTCGTTTAGTTCCTGACAAGGCGTCTTTCCTAAATTTTAATGAGGTACTCAATACCAATCGAGAATAATCATCACTAAAACTTGTTAGGCGACTCTCCCTGCATTCCCTGCACTCCGGCTTGGATAAACAGATATACAGAAATTGTATTAATGACATTATATTTTAAACAAAAAAAATTTTCAACATGTCGAGTATGATATTAGCCAGTTTTATAGTTATAGTTATTATACAACCGAAAATTTTCTGTTAATAATTTGTCTTGAATTTTCTTCGAAATCAAGCTCTGATACGAACATTTTTATATTTTTATCAAGATTCATAATGTTAAGCAAAACAAAAATATCCGAAGGTATATTAAATACACCCAGTGTTTTTTTGGTGGCAAGTTCTTTTAAGCTTTCGATAAATTCTATTGAGCAATCTGTCACATAATTCAAATCAATTGCTACTTGTCGAGTTTCTTTTGATACTTTTTTAAATATTCTTTCAGTATCTCTTTCTGTCAATTTTGAACATAGAGGGGTGATTATAAATATATTTTTGTTCTCTCTGATTTCCATATTTTTATAGTAATATTTATTCTTTGAAAATTTAATTATAATAAATTATAAAATCTCTCTAACTAAAGTCTAAGATTGTACCAATAAATCTCTCGTGGTATAATTTATTTGTGAAGAGGTGGATACGAATACTAATCTATAAATACAATCATATGAAGCTTTTGGATAGTTTTATCTTAAAGCAAGTCATTGCTATGTTTATAATGGGTGTTCTGGTCTTCCCTTCCATTATTTTTGCGTCAGATACATTTATTACTTTGATTAAACAGATTTCAAAATACGGAATTCCGTTTAAAATCGCTTTTATGATTATCATCTTGCATCTGCCTTCGGTTTTTGTAATGACGATTCCTATGGGTGTTTTATTATCAACGGTCATGACTTTGAATAATTTGAGTTTAAGCTCTGAAATAACAGTTATGCGAGCTTGCGGAATCGGACTGAATAGGATAGCAAAACCTATTTTTATATTTGCAATTGTGATGTCTTTATTAAGTTTCTTTATTAACGAAACAGTTGTTCCTATTATGACAAAACAATCTACGGATTTGGCACTTTATGCTTTCGGACAAAAAAATATTCCTGAAGGTAAAGAGAATTTTACTTTTAAAGAAATTAAAGATGGCGGGACATTAAAAAGGTTGTTTTATGTAGGAGATTGTACTGACGGTATTTTACACAACATAACGGTATTGGATGCTTCTAAAGACGACAGTATTCAGATATTGCAGGCTAAAGAAGGAAAGACCTCTACTGCAGGTTGGAAGTTCCAGAAAGGCGCTATTTATAATATTACTGACAGTGGAAAAACTCTGGATACAACTTTATTCAATGATTCGACGTTCTTGTTCGGTGCGGATTTGTCAAAGGAAATGAATAGAAATGTTGCGAATGAGCATAACTTCTTGCAGTTATTAAAATTTATTGCAAAGGAAAATCGTCCGGAGCTTAGAATAGATTTGTATGACAAAATAGCTTTGCCTTTGACAACAATTGTATTCGTATTAATCGGTGTTCCTTTGGCAATAACACCACCGCGCGTTCGCTATAACAGAGGCTTCTTGTTTAGTATTTTAATAATATTTACCTATTATTTAATAAGAGCATTGTCTATTTCTTTTGGTGAAGCAGGAACCCTTATTCCGTCAATAGCCGCATTTATGCCTAATATAGTTTTAACTATACTTGGAATTTGGCTATATTACCGAAAAGTTTACACAATATGTTAAAAATGTTATAGTGGTTATATGCAAGCAAATACTTATCTTAACGGAAGTGTAAAAAACGGTAATATAATGCGTTGGTCAATAAACCCTTTGGTGGTATATATTGCGCCGATGAAATTTTATTCTAAACCCGGTGAAGATGCAAAATTTCGTAAAATGGTAATAGATGCTCTTAATCTTTGGTCAGCAGCAAGTGGCGGAAAAATAAGTTTTAGAATAACAAACAATTTATACGAATCAAATATTAATATTGATTGGAAGAGGGTTGAACGTCAGGCTTTGGGACATTGTTATTTCAACTGGGATGCTCAAGGCAGGCTTTATGGCGCGGAAGTCTCAATTGGGTTGACTGACGGTCGTATTCATAAACAGTACGATAATGATATAGAAGTCTATCATACTGTAATACATGAATTAGGGCATGCTCTTGGTTTAGGACACAGCCCTTATAAACAGGATATTATGTATACACCGCATCAATACGGGAATTCGACATTGTCTGCGAATGACAAGTATTCTATTCAGTGGCTTTATCGATTACCTGCCGGAGCTACAGTCCAAAAGATTGCATCAAAGCACGGTTTGTCGACTTCATCGGATATAGATTCCGTTATAAAAAAGATAGATTCTAAAAAAAACGGAGAGAATCAAGAGCAAGAAAAAATGCAGTTAAAAACTAATCGTGATTTATTGCAAGAATCCGCAAATATAGGGGATTTGAAGCGTTATAACATGATGTTGCAGAATATTTCTTTATCTGATAATGTTAAGAAATGTTTAAATAATACAAGAAAAATTTGATTTACTAGCAAATTTTTCTTAAAAAATGTTTTAATATACTTGTAGGTTATAGTATGACAGAATATTCAAAATATCAATCAAGTTTAGAAAAAGATAAGAAAGTTTCTATGGATTGGCTCCAAACGTCCAATCCGCTTTCTGCTAAGGTTCAGAAATCTGACTTAGCACTTTCTGATTATACAAAAACATTACCGCGTCAAAAATATGATCAAGATATTTCTGAGATAATAGAAATTGTCAGAATTTTAAATAATATGGCTCCAATTAGAATGCCTGAATATAATTTTAATGTGGATGAAATTAACGGAGAAAGATATTATCGTCCGGACGGTACTCTTTTGCTTGTAAGAGAATACGATAGCGACGTTATAAGAGATTATTATGCAACTTCTAAAGACGAAGAATGTGAATATTCAATAAGCAGAATATTGGAACACGAAAAAAAATCCGGCAGATTAAGAACAAAAATTGAGCCTATTAACAGAAAAGGTAGCAGATTAAAAACTAATATAACCATTTTTGATCAAAAAGTTAATAATAAATACACTATTATCCAGCTTTCAGATGGCGGAGTTGTTAATAATATTTCTGAGTTTACCGGAAAAGGAAAGTCTTTCCAAACATTGTTCCGCAACATTGACACCCTAAAACCTGCAAGATATCTGGAAGGTCGTGATAATAAAGAAAACGGCTTTGAGATGATTGATTGTATTTTTGATGCAGAAGGACATGTTGCTCGAATTAAAAGATTTACTAACAAAAAAGAAATTAATATTGATTATACGCCAGATTCAAAAAATATTACCGTTAAGACAAAGAATTAATCAACCCTTTATTCTACATATTTTCCGTCGAATAAATCTAAAACCATTTTTTCTTGATCAGATTCCATTCTCTGAATATTTTCTTCTGTAGGCTTTTCAGATTCTGTAATATTTTCTACAACCTGTGACTTTTTAGCTATAGTCTGTTCCTCAGGTTTAGGTTCAGTTGGCTGCGGAGCTGTTATAGCAGGTTGAACAACTTTGTCACCACTTTGAGCTAATCTTACCGTTACCGGAACATTTTGATTAAACATTACATTCGCAGCGTCAATAATAAGCTGCTTTTTATTCGAATCACTAATTTGAGCAACAAGCCTTTCATTTTTGAAAGTTAAAATTACACCTTCAGGGCTAATTTGTAAAGGAGTTGCTAACTTAAGCAGTGCAGTAGTTGAAGGGCTTTTGATATTTATTAATAAAGCTTGCCATAGAGCTCCAATATCATTACCTGACGGTTTTTTAGAAATTGGTGGCGGAGTGAAATCATCCTGAGCTACTGGTTGCGAAATAGCTTTTGGTAACTCTGCTTGTTTTGTTTGATGAACCTGTGGTGTTGATTTCACTACTGGTTCAGGACTTGGTGGTGCTATCGGTGCCGGTTTTGTAACAACCTGAGCAACTGCTGGCGCAGAGTAATTAACACCTCCGGCTTCAAGAGCACGAACCCTGTTTTGTAAGTCTAACAACGTTGAATTTTCGGTCATATTAGCTAAATCTATCATGCCGACTTCTAACCATAGATGTTGATTAGTAGCAAGTTTTACTTCTTTTATATAATAAGAAATTCTTTCAATTAAAAATACAATTTGTTGAGTTTCCAAAGCTTCTTTTTGCTTTAAAAGCTCTGCTATTTGTGGTTCGTTTAACCCTGTAAGCTCAAGCAATAAATCCTTTGAACAGGTTTTGACAATAAGTAAATTTTTAAAATATTCTGATAAATTTGTCAAAATTTGCAACGGTTCATTACCGGAATTATAAATATTATTCAGAATTTCAATAGCTTCTGATGCTGATGAAGCTATTATTTTATTTGAAAGATTTAACAATGTATCAAACGAAATTCTGCCTAAAATTGAGTTTACATCATCGACAGTGATTTCTTTTGAAATTCCTAAAATACTCAATTGATCTAGAAGGGAGATACTGTCTCTCATGCCGCCTGCAGAATTTTTTGCAATCGCGAAAAGGGCATCATCCGTAATATTAATTTTTTCTTCATCAGAAATATAGCGAAGATGTTTTACAATATCGTCTGTTGTTATTCTTCTAAAATCAAATCTTTGGCAACGGCTCTTAATTGTATCTAAAACTTTATGAACTTCTGT
>CAYSIO010000122.1:0-5151 GCA_964431115.1 uncultured Vampirovibrio sp. | reverse complement strand
AAACAAATCAGAGCTATTATCGAAGCTTCCGGAGCTGAAATCGATATCCAAGATTCCGGTGTTGTTACAATCACTTCTAACGACCAAGAAGGAGCTAAGATTGCCAGAAAAATGATTAGCGATTTAACTTTCAAACCTGAAGTCGGTATGGTTATTAAAGGTAAAGTTGTAAGAATCATTCCTATCGGAGCTTTTGTTGAATTAGGCGGTGGCAAAGACGGTATGGTTCACATCTCTCAAATCTGCCAAGAAAGAATCGAGACTATTGAACCTCACGTTAACATCGGCGACGAAGTCGTTGTTAAGGTAATCAAAATCGATGACAAAGGCAGAGTTAACCTAACAATCAAAGGTGTAACTGACGAAGATAAAGCAAAATTAGACGCTTAGTTCTATAATATCAAAGGGCGGTTGGCAAATGCCAACCGCCCTTTTTTTCTTAATCACTTTTAAATAAATGTTTCAGTTTTAATAAGCCCCAACGCAACAGCTTTCATTGCAGCTTGAACTCTATTCGACACGGCAAGCTTGTAGTAAATTGCCTCTAAATGGGCTTTTACGGTATGCACTGATATATGTAACTTGCCTGATATCTCTCCATTAGTTAATCCTGAAGCTAAATAATATAAAACATTTTTCTCTCTCTCGGTTAAACAGTTTTTCATCCTAGATTCCTTATCCATCCATCCTACATTTTAAGTTTTACAGCGCACAATCAAAGTTTTGAATAGGGCGATTGGCTAGAAAAATTACGCTGTTTAAATTTCAGCCATTTGTAAACATTTGTAACAAATACTCAAAACCTTGAAATTACATAGATTTTAAATACTTTTTATATATAAGATGGTATTTTAAGAAAGTTTAAGTAAGATGTTTTCAATTAATTCAAATTCAGATATTAAATCATACTTAAAACAAGCTGAAGGAATTTTCGGTCAAATCGAAGGTTTCGGAGGCGGTGAAGCATCTACTTATATTAACTCAGTATGGAGTATGGGCGGTGACATAAACAATATCGCAACCGGTAATGACCAACAAAAAGCTTCTGCGATTCAAGGTCTAATCAGTAAAGCAATGTCTTTAATCGAAAAAATTGCAAACCAAGAAGCAAATGCCGCAAAAAGAGAAGTTCAACAAAATAAGAAAGCTACAGAAGTATTTAATAAAGCAGGTGAAGCAAGCCGCACTGAATTAAAAAATGCTTTGGAAGAAGTTTCCGGTGAAATTGAAAACCAATCAGAAGTTGTTACAGAATCAATAAAAGAACTTGAAAAAGCAAATGAAGATATCGAAAAGAAACAAGAAAAAATCAATAAAATTATTACAAAAATTCAAGAAAAACAACAAGAACTTACTAACACACAAGATTCTGATAAACAAGCAAAACTTTTACAAGAAATACAAGGGTTATCAGCAGGAATTATTGAAATAACAGCTTCAATAGCTGATGTACAACAAAATGTTGAGAGCGCAAGCACAAACGTTGAAAAAGCAGTTACTGAAATTGAAACAGCAAAAGGACACAGTGTTGAAATAACAGAAGATCACCAAATGCAAATTCAACAATTAGCTTCAGAAGGTGCGCAAAATCTACAACAAAACGTTCAAACACAGGTAACAGGAACTATAAACAACGCTACAGGTCAAGCTGCACAAGCTGCAGCAAAAGCAGCAAGTTCAAACATAATTTCAGGAACATCAGTTGCTCCTAAATTATATCAAGTTGCTAATGACCAACAAAGAGCAGGTGCAACAAGAACAACAGGCGCTGTAACAAACTTAAAATCCGTTTTGCAAGGTATAGGCGGACTCACCGATAACCTTTCGCTTTTAAATAATTTTAATACATCAATAGGTGGAGCGTTACAAGATTTTGCCGGTCATGTTGGGTCTTGGAATGAATATTTAGAACCGACAATTGAAAGCATTGGTTCTTTCAACAGTATTCAAGGTGAAGTTACAACTCTTCAAGAAAACGTCAAAACTGACGTTGAAACTATCGGTTACGAAATCGACGAAAAAGACAAAGTTGAAAAAGCTGAAGACGAAGATACACAAGAAGTTAGCTCAAATGAATCTACAGAGCTTTTAACACCTAATACGACTTTAACAGCTTTTGAAATGAAGAAAAAAGCTTAATATATTTTAAGAGTATCGTTTTTTGATTTTATTACTGTTTTTGCTATTATGAAAACTGAGGGAACAAATTTTATAAGAGCAAGGATTTAATATGATTTTCAATGATATTTTAGACACAATCGGAAATACTCCGTTAGTAAAATACTCAAAAAACATCTGCCTAAAACTTGAGTTTATGAATCCTTCCGGCTCCATTAAAGCTCGCGCAGCTTTTTCTATGATAGATGAAGCTATTAAGCGGGGGGATATTGATAACGGAACCGTAATTATTGAACCAACCAGCGGAAACACAGGCATCGCCCTTGCAATGGTTTGTGCCTATCTGGGCTTAGAGCTCATTATCTGCATGCCGGAAAACATGTCAGAGGAACGTAAAAAAGCCATATCAGCTTACGGAGCAAAACTTGTTCTTACACCTGCAAGTGAAGGCATGCAAGGTTCGGTTAATAAAGCAAAAGAGCTTGCTTCTCAATATGAAAATGTTTTTATGCCAATGCAGTTTGAGAATCCTGATAATCCTAAAGCCCATAAAGCTACTGCGGAAGAAATCTTAAGAGATACCAATAAAGAAGTTAAATTTGTTGTCGCAGGAATCGGCACAGGAGGAACTGCAGTAGGATTGAGAACATATCTTCCAAAAGATGTAAAAGTGATTGGTGTAGAGCCTGCTGAAAGTCCTTTATTCACTAAAGGTATAGCAGGTCCGCATAAAATTCAAGGTATCGGAGCAAATTTTAGACCTGAAATTTGTAACGGGATAAATCTTGATAAAATAATTACGGTAAAAAGTGACGCTGCTATTGAAGAAGCTAAAAAACTGGCTAAAGAACGAGGAATCTTTGCAGGGATTTCTGCAGGCGCTAATTTAGTAGCTGCTAAAGAAATCACAAAAGAAAATCCAGATAAATTAATAGTAGTAATCATTCCAGATAGCGGTGATAGATATTTATCCGTATGGTAATAACATATCCCTCTCCAACGGGGAGGGTGCCCGCAGGGCGGGAGGGGGTTAATCGTGTTAAAACGTGCAATAAATAAAATTAAAGAAGATATTAAAGTAATTTACGAAAAAGACCCGGCTGCAAATAATATTGCAGAAGTTATTTTTTGCTATCCCGGCTTCCAAGCTCTTTTGATGCACAGAATCGCGCATAAGCTTGCCTATTGGAAAGTTCCGTTTCTTCCGAGATTTATTTCTTATTGGACAAGAATATTTACAGGAATAGAAATTCACCCAAAAGCAACTATCGGGAATCGCTTCTTCATTGATCACGGAGAAGGAGTTGTTATCGGCGAGACAGCAATCATTGGGGATGATGTCCTTATTTATCAGCAAGTAACCTTAGGTGGTACAGGAAAAGAACACGGCAAACGCCACCCAAGCATAGGTAATAACGTTATTATAGGAGCAGGCGCAAAAGTTTTGGGAAATATTACAATTGGCGATAATGTTCGCATAGGAGCAGGCTCTGTTGTTGTAAACGATGTACCAGAGCACTCAACTGTTGTCGGTATACCCGGTCGAATTGTTCATCAACAATGCATTGATGAAAACGGGGTGCTTATGCACAATAGAATTCCTGACCCGATTGCTTGCGAATTAAACAGACTTAAATACGAAGTTCAAGATTTAAAAGAAAAACTTAACTTGCCTTAGCTAATTCCAGCTCTTGTTTTAGCTTTAATTTAGTCTCTTTTTTACTAATAGCATTGTCTTTAACTTTGACTGCAACATATGCCCCCAAAGTTCCTAATACAGCTGTTAATAAATAACTGGAATACGCAACAGCATTTGATTTAGAAACTCGTTTTGCCAATTCAGGACTTAGAAGCTTTTTAGCGAAACTATTACCCTTAGCAGTTGCCATACCCTCTTCTATTAACATTGGAAGAGCTACTGCAAAAGAGAGCTTTCCGGCATTATCCCTTAGGAAGTTATTGAATTTTTGTGCTACTGTAAGTTTTTCACCTTCATTTTTTGGCTTACTTTTCTTAGTTACTGCACCATAAATACCTATGAACATAGGTGCAAACATGGCAACTGTTCTGCATTTTTGCAAGAACCTTCCGAAGGAGCTAAAATTCCAATTCATAGCATGACCTAATTCGTGGAAACCCACAGTATGAAGCTTATCCTTAGATAAAAGCACAGAATTTGCTTTAATATAAGTTGCTTTTTCTTTCAATTTTTGTTCTAATAATTGCTTTTTACCTGAAACTACCAACCTCTCATACTCTGACATTGTAATTTTCGGCAGTTTTAAATCTTTAGGACAGAACATTGCATTCTTACCTTCTCTTATCGGTAAAACATACATAAAATCATTAAATGATCTATATATACCCAAAAAGTCTAAAGTTCTGCCATTTGATGCAATTATGCTCTTGCCGTCTTTTATAATAGTTCTAGGCTCAGATAAAAATTTAATACGTACACCTTTATCTTTTAAGCCTGTTTCTTGTAACATCTGTTTCAATGCATTGTGGGCAGCTTTTCCGTCTTCCGGATTCAAAGTTCCCAACTCTTGCATTTTTGACACAATTTTTAGTGATATCGGTACCGGAGCAACTTGTGACACAACTCCACCTAAAGCAAGTGCTCCTAAAGAGCCTCCAAAACTTCTAACTTTAGGAGTTTTGGCACCTTTATTTTCAGCTTTTTCAACCTTGCTTGATTCTAGAGATCTGAAACCAATTGATGATACTGTCATACAAAACTACCTACATCACACTACATTGTAATTATATAAAGTATTTTCAAGAAAAAAATTTGCTCTTTATATTAAGTTTTATTAAGTTAAATTTTTGCGGATTTTTACTATACTTTCACCCCTATTTGTAATATAATTATCACAGATTTTAAGAGGGAAAAACATTGGGAAAATATCATTTTATCGCAATCGGCGGAATCGGAATGAGCGGACTGGCTAAATATCTTCTGGAAGATGATAATTCTGTTACTGGGTCTGATATTCAAGATAATAAATATATAAGCACACTGAAAGATTTAGG
>CAYSIO010000121.1:0-5164 GCA_964431115.1 uncultured Vampirovibrio sp. | reverse complement strand
TATCTCTTTCAAGAGCTAAATTCGAAGAACTTTCTTACGATTTATTAGAAAGATGTAAAAAACCTGTTGAACAAGCACTTTCTGATGCCGGTCTATCTAAAAACGAAATTAACGAAGTTGTATTAGTTGGTGGCTCAACTCGTATTCCTGCAGTTCAACAACTTGTTAAAGATTATACAGGTAAAGAACCAAACCAATCAGTTAACCCTGACGAAGTTGTTGCAGTTGGTGCAGCAGTTCAAGCAGGTGTTCTTGCCGGTGAAGTTAAAGATATCGTTCTTTTGGACGTAACTCCTTTAACTCTTGGTATTGAAACTTTAGGTGGTGTTATGACTCCGCTTGTTCCAAGAAACACAACTATTCCTGTTTCTAAATCACAAGTTTTCTCAACTGCAGAAAATAACCAAACAGCAGTAGATATTAACATTCTTCAAGGTGAAAGACCAATGTCTAGCGATAACAAATCTTTAGGTATGTTCAGACTTGAAGGTATTGCTCCTGCAATGCGCGGTGTTCCTCAAATTGAAGTTACATTCGATATCGACGCAAACGGTATTGTAAACGTTTCTGCTAAAGATAAAGCTACCGGTAAAGAACAAAAAATTACAATTACAAACTCATCTAACTTGTCTGAATCAGATATCGACAAGATGGTTAAAGAAGCTGAAGCTAACGCAGCAGAAGATAAAAAGAAAAAAGAAGAAGCTGAAATCAAAAACAATGCTAACTCATTAATCGCATCTTCTGAAAGAATCGTTAAAGATTTTGAAGGCAAAATTTCTGACGAAGACGTTAAGAAATTAAATGAACAAAAAGAAACTCTTCAAAAAGCTTTAGATGAAAACAAATCTGCTGAAGAATTAAAAAAATTATCAGAAGAGTTGCAACAGACAATGTTTGCTATTTCACAAAAAGCTTACGAAGCAGCTTCAAAAGAAGGCGAAGCAGTAAACTCTGACGGAGCTCAACAATCTGAATCATCTGAATCAAAAGATGATGACGTAATTGATGCAGAATATACTAAAGAAGGCTAGGGGTAAACTTATAGGGTAAACTCATATCCTTTGAATTAAAAAAGAAAAACCTACAAAACTGTAGGTTTTCTTTTTTAGTTATCTTTAATAATATACTTGTATTTTTCAACAAATTCATAGATAAAAGATAATTTATCTTCATCAAGATTTTCAATATTTTCTATGATAAAGTCTTTTTTCTGTTGTTTATCTTCCAAATGCTTATAATCAAAAATGTTTTTCAAATCAATTTTTAAAACATTTGCTATTTTTTCTAATGTTATAAGGGACGGAAAATGCCTGCCACTTTCTATTCCGCTCAAAGTACTTGTCTCAAGAAAAATAAGCTCTGCAAGCTTTTCTTGTGTTAAGCCGAGTTCTTTTCGTAATTCCTTAATTCTTCTTCCTAATAGTATTTTATTGTTAGACATTATAAATACATGTTAGTTTATATTAACTTAAATAAAAAGCGCATTTATTACTTATTTTTATGCAATAATGCGTAAATAATTCATACAAACCACTTGTATATTACTTGGTTTTAAGCTAAAATGTGAATTATTTACATAGTAGAGGCTATTATGATACTAAAAACTCTGGGATTATATCAGATAGAATTCTTTAATATAAGAATAAAGAAGCATTACGGTAATAGATTGTTGAGGCTTGTAATAAAGTTGTATCTAAGATTGGGTCCTCAGAATAAAAAATTGTTAGCAATGTTATCCATATTGTGTGATAAACATAATTTTTTAAAAAAGAAAGAAAGATTTATTTACCTTATTTATATAAATTCTTTAATAAAATTAAATAAAAATGAAAAAGCAAAAAAAGAACTTATAACTTACAGTGAAAAATATGGAACAGAAGATTTTAATAATTTTTTGACGATAATTAATTTCATATATCAATCAAAAATGTTTGATGATGATAAAAACTTGCTCAAAATATTCAACGAAAAAGATTTTGAGGAGTATATAAAAGGAAAAACTATTGCAATAGTAGGGAATGGACCACAAGAAATAGGCACAAATCATGGGGAAGAGATTGATTCTCATGATATAGTTATACGTTTTAATTTCTTCAAAAATGATAAATATAAAAAAGACTATGGGGTTAAAACCAATCTTTGGGTTATTAATGTCGAAGGAATGTTGAAAATAAGACCTGCAATACGAGCTGAAAATGTCATGTTTAAGCTAATGGATGAGACGGGGTTTATTGATTATAAAATAATTAAAAAATGGCAAAAATATTATAAAAGTATTTTTTTTCTTGATGCAACTGACGCCAAAGCTACAAACAATGTGCTAAATAAGACTTATTCTCCGACATTGGGGTTCTGCATAGCAATTAAAATCTTTAATCTTCTGAAAAGTTTTGATAATGTTGATTTCTACGGTTTTTCTTTTTTGGAAGATAATTATAAACCATTGAATCATTATTATAATAAACTGAGCAAAAAACAAGAAGAAGAAATTCTGAAAGTGCATTGTCATAGAGAAGAAAGCATTTATCTTAAGAAGTTAGTGCAAAATAAAGACTTTGTTAATTAATGGGGATTTATTATGAACAAAGAAATTACCGCTATTATTGTTGTGAGGAAAGGTTCAAAAAGAATCTTATCGAAATCTTTATTAAAGCTAAATAATGAAACCCTTATTGAAAGAAAGGTTCAACAACTAAAAGGCTGTAAATTAATTAACAGGGTTGTAGTCGGCTCAGATAGTGATGAAATGCTTTCTATAGCCAAAAATGCCGGAGCTGAAATTGTCAGAAGACCCGATTTTTATTGTGATGAATCTGTCGCAACTGCTAATGATATGATTAAAAACATGTGCGATTTAATATCAACAGATATAGTTGTTTGGGCGCACTGTACAAATCCATTATTGTCATCTCAAACCTATGATAATGCCATTTCAGTGTTTATTGAAAATTATCCTAAATACGATTCTCTACTATCCGTAACCGAATTAAAGGAACACTTGTGGGAAGATAATAAACCGCTAAATTATAATCCTTATGCAGCCAAACATACGCCTGCAAGAGATTTACCACCGTTATATATGCAAGACGGCGGTATATTTATACAGCCATATTGTCAAATGAAAAAAAACTCATATTTTTTCGGACAAAGACCATACTTATTTAAAATACCAAGCGAAGAATTCCTAGATATCAATGAAATGAAAGACTATTTGCTGGCTAAAGCGCTGTTGGAAAAAACAACTCGTTAATAAGTTGAAATATCCCCTACGCAACACTTGCAAGAAGCATATTGATTTCAGAAATTAAATCTTCATTCTTAGTCTTAACAGCATTCACCATTGCTTTTTTAAGCAATGATTTAGCTTTATTTGGACTGTTAAACTGAATCATTAGTTCAGCTGCTGATTTGTAGTTTTCTGCAATTTCTTCTAAAGCATTAGTTTTTTCATAATTTTTAACTGCTTCCGCATAATATTTTAGAGCTTTGTCATTTTTGCGAAACTGAACACAAGCATCTGCTGTATTTGAGAGAACATAACCCTTCATATTGTCATCAGCGGTTTGTTCAACAAGTTTGCGAGCTACGTCATAGTATTCAAAAGCGTTTTCATCATATTTGTCCGTAAAAATATTGCCAACTCTTGTAAGAGAATCTGATTGACCGATTAAATCATCAGATTTTCCTGCATAAGAAATTGATGTGATGTAATGGTCTAAAGCAGCAGAAACTTGGTTTACATCGTCGTAAATTTGAGCCATTGAATAGTGTGCTCTTGATTTAACATTTGTATCCGTTGTGTATTGAAGAGATTTGTTGTAGCTGTTCAATGCTTGTACAACAAAATCATTATCATCATAAATTTTACCGATTTCTAAACAAATTCTTGATTGAGTTTCATTATCTTTCAATTCTCCTGCACGATTGAAAGCTTCTTTGAATATAGCCATTGCTTTTTGAGGGTTATTATCAAAAGCATGTTTTTTTGCTTCCACAAACAAAGATTTTAATCTTGTATCTTGTGGAATTATTGTTATGTTTGGCTTGTGAGAAATAATTTTTTCTGCTTGTGTGAATTCTTCTTCCAGGCTTTGCGGAACATATTCTTCAAGCTCAACAACACTATCTTCTTGCGCAACAGGAATTTCTTCTTGTTGTTCTTGCTGAACAACTTGTGCTTCTTCTTGCTGAACAGTTTGTTCAGGTTCTTCTTTAGGAGCTTTTTTAGGTGATTCGTCAGGGAATTTTACCAAGAAATTTGGATTAATTTCTTCTGAATCATAGTTATAGTTTATTCTTTGTAAGAATAATGCATCAAGCCAATTTTGGACCACTTTTGAGTCTTTGTTTAGGGTTTCGGAAATGTATTTGTCCAAAAGTGAAGCTGCGATTTTTAAGTTGCTTTGAACCAAATTTACTTGAGGTTTTGGCTCTCTTACTTGTTGCTCAACGATTTGAAGGTAACGGTTAACTTCCTCTTCTATTTCAGGAGGAGTAGCAATTGCTTTTATTGTGTTTCTAAAATCTTTTAAAATCTGAGCAATATTAATTTTGTTGCTTCTTTGAGGTGCAGTGGGACGAGGTGCTACCGGAGCTCCTTGTTGAGGAATTGATTGGTAGCCTGCTTGAGCTTGAAGCGCTTGATATTGCTGTGGATTAACTTGATTGATAGGTATTGGAGAGCTTGCTCTCATTGGAGGCGGTGTATGAACAGGGTATACCTGTCTTTGCGGATAAGCGTTTTGAGCAGGTGAATTTATGGCTGCACGTGGCTCACCTTGTGCTTGCTGAACATTCTCAGCACGACCGCGAGCAATAGTTTGTTGATTTTGTTGTTGTTGTTGCTCTTGACCGTTAGAATTACGACCGTCCTTGTCTAATCCTTCGTTATTTGCATTATATGCCCCTGTACCTCTCTGAGGATAAGGTCTTGGGCGCACTGTGTTCATTGTGTTAAACAAAATTTACCGTCCTTCCTTAAGTAATATCGGCATTTTCAAACGTTTTTTTAACCGTTTTATATTAAATTCATACGTTTGGATGATAAGTATTTAAGGATAACTCTGAAAAAGTCATGTTTTGCTTCTTTTTTGACTTTTTTATCCCTTCATGGTCTAATTAATAGTGATAGGAAGTATTTTGCTATTAGTTTATATAGGAG
>CAYSIO010000120.1:0-5198 GCA_964431115.1 uncultured Vampirovibrio sp. | reverse complement strand
AAAACAGACCTCTCCCTCAAGGGGCGAGGTTAAATAATAAATATTATGTAATTATATTTCAACCTTTTGGTCTACTTGTAAAACTCCAAAATTTATGCTAAACTTGCCTTAGGGATATATGCCCTAGATAAGAGAGAGAAGAGGTTATTCAATGAGCCACGGGCATTGGATGGTTGAACGGGTTATATTTGGACAAAATATGACTTTTAATATGGATACGCTTGTGACGATGTGGGCAGCAATGGCGTTTTTGTTGTTGGTTGCTTTTCTGGGGACAAGAAAGCTGTCTATTTTTCCTACGAAATTACAACTTGTATTTGAAAAAATATTAGGTTATTTTGATGGGCTTGTTACAGGTATGATTCACGAAGGCGGAAGGAAACATTTTCCGCTTGTGGCATCATTATTCTTATTTATTGTAACTGCGAATTTAATGGGACAGTTGCCTTTAAAGGTTTTTGAATTAAAGCAGGGTGAAATAGCTTCTCCAACAAATGATATTAACTTAACTGCGGGGCTTGCGGTTATTGTTCTTGTATATTATGTAATAGCAGGTGTTATTAAGAAAAAACATAAGTTCTTGTTGCACGAAATTTCTTTTGTCGGAATTATTTCAATGTTAGTAGAAATTTTAGAACTTGTAACAAGACCTTTAACTCTTGCATTACGACTTTTCGGTAATATTTTAGCAGGTGAAATCCTTATTACGGCGCTTTTAGGTCTATGTGCTTGGGGACTACCTTTACCGATAATGTTTTTTGAAATATTAGTTGCTTGTGTACAAGCGCTTGTATTCACAATGTTAACTACAGTTTATATTGCAACTGCAGTTAATGAAAATCATTGATGATTAATTTACTTAATCACTCAATCACTTAGTCACTTAATCACTATTAAAGATAAGAAGGAGATTTAAAAATGGCAGATGTACAAACAATTTCAGAAATGGCACAATTAGGAGCCGGTATAGCAATGGGTTTTGGTGCAATCGGTGCAGGACTTGGTATCGGATTTGCAACTAAAGGTTTGATGGATGCAATTTCAAGACAGCCGGAAATTGCAGGTAAAGCAGTTGGTTTCTTCTTGGTTGGTGCAGCTCTTGCAGAAGCTTGTGCTATCTATGCTTTAGTTATAGCTATGAAATTATCAGGAATGATGGGGTAAGCTTTAAAAAGAAAGGAGAAAAGTAAATAAGTATTATGTGTAAATAAGTAAATAAGTAATTTTAAACTACTTATTAACCTATTCACTTATTCGCTTATTCACTTTAAAAAATGGAATTTAACGGAACTTTTTTAGCAACAATAGTAACATTCATCGTGTTTGTTTTATTGATGAATAAGATTTTATATGCTCCTATTCTAAATATTATGGAAGAGCGTAAAACATTCATTGACGGCAATTATAAAGCTGCCGGAGATAATAATGCAAAATCTGATGACTTGGTAAAAGAAAAAGAAGAAAAACTTGCTGATGCTAAAGAGGAAGCAAGAGGAAAATACAATGAGACTTTGGATGAATACAAGTCTCAAAGAGGTGAAATTGTTGCTGATGCTCAAAATTCTGCCAGAGAAGAGCTTGAACGTGCCGGTATTGAATTGGAAAATCTATCCAATGAGGTTAAGCAGAGCTTGAAAGGCTCTATGACAGATTTAGCAAACGATATTGTTGAAAAAGTTATCGGTTACAGAAGTGAAGTTCAGGGTTTTGACGAAGAAGTAGTAAATAAGGTTTTGTGGGAAGAATAGACAATGGAAAACTTTAATGTGTTTATAGATTATATTGCAAGAACGAACTTATTTAATTTCGTTATATTCTTGTCTATTATTATTTTTCTTGTAAAGAAAATCAATGTTACCGCAAAGCTCGAGGATGCACAAGTTGCAGTTAAGGATTCCATTGTTGAAGCAGAAACCGCTAAAGTCAAGTCTGAAGAACGCTTGAGTTCAATAGAGGAATCTATGGCTCATATTGAAGAAGAAATTGATTCAATCATAGAAAAATCAGAAGAAAACGCAAAATTAGTCGGTGAAAAAGTTGTTCAAGACGGTAAAAAGACTGCTTTGGTAATTCAAGATAATACTGTTAAAGCTATAGAGAATAGTCGCGTAATCTTAAAAAATGAGTTATTGAGAAGAGCTTCTTTGGCTTCTGTTGAGGTTGCACGAGGTCAGATTCTTAATGAGCTAAGTAATAACAAAGAATTACATGACAAACTTATTGATGAGAGTATTGAGGCTATTGAAATGGCAAATGCTGAAGTGAGCGAGGGGGTAAATTAGTAATGGCAGGGGTTAAAGATAAGAATTGCGAATTAGTTGCAAAACGTTGGGCTCTTGCTTTAATGGAGCTTGCTCAAGAAGATGAGAATATTTCTAAAGAAGATATTCTGGATGATTTAAGAGAGATTGCTGATACAATCAACTCTTCTGCTGAGCTTGCTGAAGTAATTAATAATCCTTCAATTTCAACAGAAGAAAAACAGGTTGTTTTATGTAAATTATTCCAGAATTCTATTATGCCGATAGTTTATAACTTCTTGTTTGCTTTAAATTTAAGAAAACGTGTATCAATAATTTCTGAAATTGCCGTTGAGTTTTCTAAAGAATTGGAAAGAGTTAAAAATATTGCTCACGTAAATGTAACATCTGCAATTGAACTTATTGATGAACGAAAAGAACAAATCAAAGCAAAAATTGCAGAAAAGCTCAATAAAGACGTTGTTGTTGAGTGGGGTGTTGATAGTGATATTATTGCGGGTCTTATTTTCAATATTGATGAAATGATTATTGATAACAGTATTCGACATAAATTAGAAGATTTAAGTAAAGAAATAATAAAAGGGTAGAAAAACTCTCCCCTCGCCCCTTGCGGGAGAGGGTGCCACAAAGTGGCGGGTGAGGGGTAAAAGAAAGGATAAAAGATGGCAGTAATAAATCCTGATGAAATTAGTTCAATATTAAAAGAGAACATTAGAAACTATGAAGCAAAAGCGGAGGTTTCCAATGTAGGCTCTGTTCTTGAAGTAGGTGACGGTATTTGTCGTATCTATGGTTTAAGAAATGTAATGTCAAACGAACTTGTTGAATTTGAAGACGGTAAAGGTACATTAGGTATTACAATAAACCTTGAAGAAGGCAATGTTGGGGTTGTAATTCTTGGAGAGTATACTCACATTAAAGAAGGTATGGGTGTAAAAACCACAGGAAGAATTGCATCAGTTCCGGTAGGCGACGCTTTAATTGGTAGAATTGTTAACCCAACAGGTCGCCCGATTGACGGTAAAGGTGAGATTGTAACAGATAAAACTCGTGCAATTGAAAGAGTTGCTCCTGGTATTGTTGCTCGTAAATCTGTACACCAACCTCTTCAAACAGGTCTTACTGCAATTGATGCTTTAACACCTATTGGTCGTGGTCAACGTGAGCTTATCATTGGTGACAGACAAACTGGTAAAACAGCTATTGCTATTGATACGATTTTGAACCAAAAAGGCGGTGACGTAATTTGTATTTACGTTGCTATCGGTCAAAAAGCTTCAACTGTTGCACAGTTGGCAAAAACTCTTGAAAAACACGGAGCGATGGAGTATTCAATCATTGTTTCTGCAACAGCAAATGAACCGGCTCCTCTTCAATACATTGCACCTTTTGCAGGTGTTGCAATGGCTGAAGAATTTATGGAACAAGGAAAGCACGTTTTAATTATATATGACGATTTAACAAAACACGCGCAGGCATATCGTGCTATGTCTCTACTTTTAAAGAGACCACCGGGACGTGAAGCTTATCCGGGAGATGTTTTCTACCTTCACTCAAGACTATTGGAACGTGCGGTTAAATTGTCTGATGAATTAGGTGGCGGAAGTATTACTGCGCTTCCGATTATCGAAACACAGGCAGGTGACGTTTCTGCTTATATTCCGACAAACGTAATTTCTATTACTGACGGTCAAATATTCTTGGAAACAGGCTTGTTCAACTCCGGTGTAAGACCGGCTATTAACGCAGGTTTATCAGTATCTCGTGTAGGTGGTGCTGCTCAAACTAAGGGGATTAAACAAGTTGGTGGTCAGCTTCGTCTTGACTTAGCGCAGTTTAGAGAACTTGAAGCATTTGCTCAGTTTGCATCTGACTTGGATGCTGCTACTAAGAAACAGCTTCTAAGAGGACAAAAACTTACAGAAGTTCTTAAACAACCTCAATACAAACCATTAACGGTATCTCAACAGGTAACAATTTTGTTTGCGGCTAACGAAGGTTATTTGGATGAAGTTGATAATAAAAAAGTTGCTGAGTATAAGGCCGGTTGGTTTGAACACTTTGAAGCTAATATGCCTGAATTGGACAAACGCTTAAATGAAGGTGATAAATTGTCTGATGAAGACAAAGAAGCTTTGAGAGAACAACTTGAAGCATACGGAAAAACATTATAACAAAGTGACTAAGTCGTAAAGTGACCAAGTGACCAAGAGAATCACCTGATCACTTAATCACTTGATCACCTGATCACTTGGAGAAAATATGCCAAACTTAAAAGATATTAAAAGTAGAATCGGTAGTGTTCAGAACACTAAGAAGATTACAAAAGCAATGAAAATGGTAGCTGCAGCTAAGGTTAAAAAAGCTGAGAATACTGTAAAAGCTGCTCGACCTTTTTCTGATGAATTGTTACATCTTTTTAGAAAAATGCTTGCAACCGTAGGTGAGCTTTCTCTGAATGGTCTAAAAGTTCAAAGAGGATTAGATAACTATCCTGCGCTTTTGACCAGAAGGGAAGTGAAATCTGAAGGTTTACTTGTAATAACTTCAAATAAAGGTTTGGCAGGTGCTTATAACGCAAATATCATCAAAACAACTCTTAAACGTATAAAAGAAAATACCGAAAAAGGTATTCATACAGTTGTTTATCCTGTAGGGCAAAAAGCAATATCAGGATTTAGACACAAGGTTGGTGATTTTGAATTGAGAGAAGGTTACACAGCTGTAGCTAACGAGCCGACAGCAACCGGTGCTAATTTGATTGCTGAGGATATCGCAAATGATTATGTCGCAGGAAAGATTGATAAAATTGATATTATAACAACTCATTTTAATAATATGATGTCTTATAATATTGTAGACTGGGAAATTCTTCCTGTTGAAGTTGAGAAAGCAGAACACCATGAATTGGATCCGGTTATGGAATTTGACCCGTCT
>CAYSIO010000119.1:0-5198 GCA_964431115.1 uncultured Vampirovibrio sp. | reverse complement strand
TAACTTCGTCAAACGAATTCGCAACTACCATAGCAATATATTAACACAAAAACTTTTAGTTTTTTACAATAAAATCAACAATCTTATATATTAATTCTAATTTTTCTTGATTCGCTATAACTTTATTTAAATTTTCGTGAATTCCTGCCAATAATTCTTCAGGTAATTTAATATGATTATTTGCAAAAAGCTCTTCTGTAGTTGTATCTAAAGCTTCGACCAAATTTTCAAGAGTTTCTGCAGACACAAAACAAGAACCTACTTCAATCTTACTCAAATTTTTCGGGGCAATGTTTATCATTTCAGCAAGTTGTTCTTGTGTGAGATTTTTTGATTTTCTTAATCTTTTTATTTTTTCACCAAAAGTTTTTTTAATATCCATATGCCTCAATAATAGTTTTAAAAAATAGATTTTTAATCTTTTTTCTATGTAAAAAACAGTCTAACAATATAATTATATTAAGTTTTGTAAACGGTTAAACTGCACAATATACTTATATTTTAAAACTTTTCTATATAAAACATAGAAAATTTGAGCAATTTTTGGAAACGAAATGTTTTTATAAATACATACACGGGAAATCTGGATTTACACGAGGAAAGATGAAATTAAACGAGGATATTTGAGAAAGTGTCTAAGGGAAAACACAAGCAAATTAACACGGGAAATTTTAGTATTATACAACACAAAGGAAAAGGAGATTATTATGAAAATTTTTGCAAAATTAGCTAAAGAAGTTTTTGACAGTGGAAAAGCAATTGGTTTTAAAACCAATATTACTAATGCGACCGGCTGGCTAAGAAATCATTCAAAAGGTGTCGGAGAACAAATCGGAAATGCTTTGGGCGGTAAGGCTAAAAGCGTTAATGAAAAGCTTATTAAAGGCGATATGTACGATAAGTTGTTTGCGCATTTGGATGATGTTGCAAGACAATATCCGGATGCGACTGTACAAGTTGCGGCAAAAAATGCTAAAAAGGGTGGTTATAAAGTTGCTAAAATTGAAATAAAAAATGGTGATAAAACTCTTTATAAGCAAGCAGTGTCTATCGCAGACGATGGAACAATTAAGTCAAAAGCAAATCAAATGGGGTCTGAATTATCTGAATCAATTGATAGACAAGGGGTTCGCCTAATAGCAACTTCAGAAACCGGTACTGTTCGAGCTTCTTATAATACTGCGCAAAAAACCGGTCAATTAGAATTAAGTCACGCCGGTGAACAAGTAGCAACTGCAAACTATGTTAATAAAGGAGGAAATGCTATTAGAGGAGGTGCAACGTATGAGGTAGCAGATGATCTTGTTTCCGGTCAAATGTATTATAATGGTCATGAAGTTTCATTTTTAGGTGATACAGATGGTCTTAGAAAATGGGCTACGAGAGCTAATGCAGAAAGAGCAAAACGAAAAAAAGAAATAGAACCATTGATGCTGTCGCTCTTGCGACCTCTAAGAGATCGTTTTAATACTGCAATTGATTTATTTAAGTATAACGGAAAAAAAGACTTTGAAAGATTTGTCAGCAAAGACGAACTCTATAAATCTGTAAAAGAATTGCAAGGCGAAGTTGTCAGCTTAGAAACGCTTAAAAAAGCCGGTAAAATTACAACAGAAGAAACGCAATACTTAGCCCAAATAAGAACTGATATTAATAATGCAAAAGAATTGATAGAAATTACAGTTTAATTCAATAAAATTAAAAATAAGGTGTTCAAAACTTTGGACACCTTATTTTGTTGCAAAAAAAACCGACTTTTGAAAGTCGGGTTTGGAATCTTTTTTAATAATTCCTCATGTGTAGAAGGTTAGTGTGTAGGTTGTATGAAAGGTTGTGTGTTATGTTTGGGGTAAATGCAATGAGCTTGTTTTGCCATTACTGATTTATTTGGTTCTTGAGTTTATCTCGTGCTTACATATATATAAAGTCTTATTGAAAGTCTGAATTTCAACAAGACTTTATTTTGTTACAAAACTTAACTTTTTATCTCTTAATCCAAATGCTCGTATCATAAGCAGGTTCAAAACCATGATTTTTAAGAGCCTGATAAGTTTCTATACCGATATCGGAATAATGATCTCGCCATAGATTTCCTAAAACAAAAAGTCCGTTTGGAGCCAAGATTTTATCTATTTGTGTAACAGCTTTTTCTAAAATTTCTCTTAGTTCTCCTCTGGGTTTTGGCAAATCTTCTTCATCGAAAGTTAGATGATACATTGCGTTTTTAAAGAAAAATGCATCAACAGAATTTGCGGGAAAAAATGTATCCATTTCAAGCAGGTTTCCCTGTATAAACTTAACATTTTTGCGTTCTTCTTCTTTTAGAGTTACCTCTGTCGAAGGTGAATGGCAAGCGAGAGTTGGAGGATATATTGCATTTGGGTATGTGATGAAATATTTATCAAATAAAGTTTTTAATTTACGTTGTTGCTCAGTCATGTTTTCAGGATTTGTAAACATTAAAAAAGAATCAGAATATCCTGCAATCTTGTCTGTTCCAAAACTTTTGTCTGCATAAGCTATAGTGTAGTTAAAAGAATTAGCTCTATTTATAACTCTTTCGCCGATGTCATATCCAAGACAATTAACTTTGAGTCCTGAATCTTCAGCCAACATCTTCATGCTTAACAATTCAAAACCTTCAGAACATGCTCCGGAGACAATGTTTGAAACAGGCTTATTTTTAAGCTTAAGAAAATCCCTTACTTTTTCTAAAATGGGCAAATCTCTAAAAAATGCTGATTCTTGTATAAGCCAAGTTGAAATACCTTGATTTTGGTATTTCTGCGGTATAAATTCTGAAGTCAGACACCCTCGATGACTAACATTATTGTGACTGTAAATTGGTAATATGTGCATATCGACGAAATAGCTTTATTCTCTGCAATAACAGCTAAATAATCCCCTCAAAAAAGATTCTAACATAACAAAAGAAAACATGCCACTTGATTTTTTATATTTACGGGGCATAATATAGTTGTTGAGGTTAATTCCTCGGCACCGCAAAAATTTATCGCGGGATACTCTGCCGACGAGGAAGATTAAGTATCTTCCGAGGAGAGGTAAGTCTGGGGACCAGACTGCTCCTCAAAGAGTAAGCGCAAGTGAAAATTAAATATCGCGGGATGGAGCAGTCTGGTAGCTCGTCGGGCTCATAACCCGAAGGTCGTTGGTTCAAATCCAGCTCCCGCAACCATTTAAAATAAAGGCTTTTAGAGATTTCTAAGAGTCGTTTTTTATGCTAAAATGAGCAAAAGTTGCAAAAAAGTTGCAAAATAAAATTAGGAATATGTAAATGGGTCTGATAATTGAAGAAAACTTAAGAAAAAATCTTAAACAAACTTATTTATGGCGTTATATGAGTTTGGCAAAATTTGTAGATTTACTCACAACACAATCTATGTATTTTGCTACAAATAAGCAATTAATTACTGGCGACCCATATGAAGGCACTTTGCCGTTTTTTACAAATCTATTATTTACATTGCCAGAAAATTGTGAATCTGCAGAGCATAATCAAGTTAATTTAGATATAGATAAAATTAGGAATAATACATATATAAATTGCTGGCATATTAACGAAGATGAAAATTATTTAATGTGGCAGTCATATGCTCCAGAAAAAGGTGATGTTGCTATTTTGACAGATATTGAATCGTTATTAGATTCTTTTGAAACAGAATTAGATATAAATGCTATTTTGGTTAACTATAATACGAAAGATTTTAATAAAGAATTAGCAAATATCAAAACTTCAGACTATAAGAATAAAACCAAACTTAAAGAATTAATTATGTTAAGTTCGAAATATAAAAAAGAGATTTTTAAAAATGAAAGTGAATTAAGATTAATTTTTCAATTAGATAATGAAAATGAAATAAATCCAAAAATAAAAATTAATTTAGATAAACTTATTAAAGGCATTTACGTTTCACCCAAATCAACAGTTGTAGAAAAACAAACAATTATAAACACATTAAATATACTAAAAAATAATAATATTATATCTTTTGAACCAAATAAAATTGTTTATAATTCATTTATATCTGATGCTTATTTGCAAGAATCAACAGAGATAGGACGATGTTTACAAAATTTTAAACAATTATACGATGCTAATAAAACCAAAACACCTTATGAGCAAATAGATGAAGGGTTGGTGGGCTTAATAGTATTACTAGCTTTGCTGCCAGATATTCCACCTCATAAACGCGAAAATGCTAATAATCAAACAGTAAATACGGCAAATGATAATTAAAATAAATAGAAATTTAAGTTCCAAACTTTCTTAATTCGTCTTTTGTTTCCACAGCATTATTTACAATGCTGTTCAATAAATTTACACACTTATCATTAACTTCCGGCAGTGGTGTTAGTTATGCAATTATTGATAGTGGTGTAGAGCCTCATAATGATTTAAATTACAAAGAATACAATGTCGCAGAATCAGCAAAAAACGTTTCTTGGTTAAACCTTTTTCATGGTAGTGCTGTTAGTTACATAGCTCAGGAAATTGCACCTGAAGCAGATTGCTATTATTATGCGACGAATAATGGTGGCAATATGGATAAGCCTGTGTTAGAAAATTTAAAATCAATATTAGAGAAAAACAAAACATTACCTGAAAATCAAAGAATTCGTTTCGTTTCAATGTCGATGCCTTTGTATGGTGGCGAAGAAGCAAAACAAGTTGTTGCAGAATTGGAAGCTCAGGGAGTTTGGGTTTATTATTCAGGATGTCCTGAAGACCAAAATCGTGGTTATTTAGAAAAAATTAATCCAAATGGCGACCCTAATGATTTTAATAATTACCAAATATCAGCAGGTGGGGCTGGGCATTTGTATGTAAATTCAGGCGATAGAACAGTTCCAGATCCAAGCAGTCCTGATGCTTATCGTCACGATTCGGCAGCAAGTCAAAGTTGGTCAATCCCTGTTATTGCAGGCTATTATACACTAGCTTGTCAAGCAGACCCAAGTATGACAAAAGAACGATTTATGGAATTAGCAGAACAAACTGCAAGAGTTCAAGAATCAACAATGCCTAATGTGGTTTGTATTGGCGAAGACCCAAATGATGAAAATGCTTGGATAAAACAAGGCAGAACTCCTGAAACTGTTGATATAAAAATTATTGATATTAATGCTTTACTGCAAGCAATAGAAGCAGAAAAAAATGCAGGTTAAGTTTTTAAATC
>CAYSIO010000118.1:0-5206 GCA_964431115.1 uncultured Vampirovibrio sp. | reverse complement strand
TTGTTAAAAGCTTTTGAAAAAGCTTGTACAATCATTTGTTTTGTAGATGTCATAATTTTTCCTTTCTTGTTTTATTGTCGGCTTGGTAAAGCCGACCTACTTTTTTTAGTAATGTTTTATGGGGCGGCGGGCTTTGCCCGCCGCCCCATACTTTTGAGAACCTAGATTAGCCTATCCAGCAACTCATCAACTTCTTGAGGAGTCATTTCATCAAAACTTTTCTTAGGAGGGGTAAATTTAGAATTCGGATTCTTTGAATAATTCATTGAATCCAAAACTTTTTGAGTCTCGCCAGAAGCAAGCTTCTTTTTTTCGTGAGCGTGGATTCTGGTTGAAACATATTGTTCAACTAAGTCAACCATTCTATCAGTATCCAGATTTGCACCATATACCAATAGAGCTTCTTTATAGATTTCCTTAAACGTAGGGTCCTGAAGATATTGAGGAAGATTGTATTTTTCTTTATCTCTTTGGATAGTTTCAAAATACTCGTCTTTTTTTGCGGTTAAAAAATTCAGATTTTTCCTCAATTCACTAACCCCTGCCATTTCTTTACGCAAGTTGCCAAGCTCTTCAGACGATTGTCCTTGACGTTTTTGGAGTTCTTCGTAAGCTTTTACTAAATCCTCAACGGATTTGAATTTTCCTAAGATTAGCTCTTCAGTCGGGTCTTCTTCAACTATTTCAGTCTCAAAAGATTGTCCTTCTTCGCTGAGCGGCCCTGACGCGGATTCGACTTCTTCAAATTGTTCTTCTTGTGAGTTATCGACTTCAATCGGCTCTTCAGTTTGAACACTTGAAGACTCTGGTTCTGTTTGAATAAGATTTTCTTCCATAATTTTTCCTTTCATAAAAAGTTTTCACAACAAAAAAAGAGGCATACGCCTCTCAGTAAATATATATAAGCAAAAGGGTGGACACATTTATAATTTACCCCCATGTTGCCCACCATACAACTAATTAATTCTTTGAATAATCTATCATTTTAATTTAATATTTAAATACAAAGTCATTTCTTAAACTAACTTCAAATATTTTGCCTGTATTAATCTTGGCTTGCCCACCTTTAACAAAACCAAATAACAATAATGGCCATAAAAATATTCCAACACCCATTAATACTTTAGGCCAAGTTCTTTCATCGCCGACAAATTTTCTGCTGTAATCAATTCCTCTTTCGAATCCATTTGCATCATATACAGCACCGTTTATAAGATAAATATTGCCTGCATTACCAACGAATCCGGCTTTTTTGCATCTGATACATTAAAATACGCTCTGTTTCCTTTTCTAAAAACTAAAACATTATTTATAATAACATCTTCAGCAACATTTGCTTCTATTTTATCTCCGGCTTCAACCGATTTACTGGTTGCTTGTTCTGTTAAAACAAGAGGAACTCTTGTTGCGGCTGAGACATTAATAGTTGCAGCAATAACAGGTGAATAAAAATTAAAAAGCATCAATACTAAAAATATTGCAATAATTCGTTTCATAAAAAACTCCTATTCCTAATTCCGCTATTTACTTTAGCACAGAATAGATTTTTTTGAAAGTAATAAATATTTAAAAGCATGCTGAGCAACAGGGTGGACACATTTATAATTTACTTCCATTTTGCCCACCATACAACTGCAAAAAAATATTTGTTTTATAATCAATAATAAACATTGTTATGAAAAATATAAAATAAAAATTAAATCTTCAAGAAGAATTGTTATGAGAAACAATAATCCTAAAAATTATCTGTATATTTTTTTTATAATTATATTATTTTGGATAAATTTTTATTATTCCGATTCCGGAGAAAAAGTAACTACTACATATAAAACAACTAAACAAACTTCACAAACTCTTATAGCACCTAATACAGAAATTAAAACAGAACCTAAATCTAATGAAAAATTGGTTGACAACTCAAATGATTCAAATGAGATTTTCAAACCATATATGTACAATTTACAAAAAAAAATTCGTAACAATTGGACACCGGAAAACTATAAAAGGAACCTTAAAACAACTATTAACTTTATTATAGACAAAAATGGTAACCTTATAGACACTAAAATAAAAGAATCCTCAAAAGTAAATAGTTTTGATAACAAGGCCCTTGAAGCAATTATTGAATCATCACCTTTTGGTAAATTACCTAAAAAACACAAACAAAATACCATACAAATAGAATTCACTTTTGAATACAGAATTCATCCTCAAATAAAATAAAAAGGAGCATATATGCAAAAACCGATATTTAATAATCAAGAATTATTTTTTAAAACGACATCAATTCCCAAAATTGTCATATTATCAATACTAACATTTGGGCTTTATGAAGTTGTATGGTTCTATAATATTTGGAAAAACCTCGCTTCCAATTTAGATTATAAAATAAGTCCATTTTGGCGAGCATTTTTTTGTTCTATAACAAACTTCTTTTTATTTCCCATAATTTCTAAATATATAGAAAAATATACAAATAATGGATTTCCTCCTATTATTTTTGCTACATTATATTTACTTTTAAATGCTACCCAAAGACTAAATGAACCTTATTGGCTTATTTCATTTTGTACAATATTTATTATAGTTGATATTCAAAACAAAATTAATGATATTAATAGTAAATATTATCCGGAAACAGCACCTAATGCTTGGAGCACAGCTAATACTGTATGGTCTATATTAGGTTGTATACTTTGGAGTTTATCTTTTATATTATTAATTTTGCCAGAATAATATGTAACGGCAGAGGTGTTACCTCTGCCGTAATAATTATCGCCTTCTACGCTTCCGGCGGAGCTTTTCAAGAAAATCTTCATAGCTGTTTTTTTTATTGACATAATCCCTATAAAAATCTTCTTGGAGTTCAGTTTGTTTTCTTTGTTGACGCGTATTCCAATCTGGAACTTTTTTCTCTATAGAATTGCGAATTCTTAATTTATTTTTAGAAATTTTCCCACCACTTAATAAATAATTTTGTGCCAAATCTTTAGGCAAATTTTTTAAAATGGTCTGCGGAATATTCTTCTTTTCTTCTATTGCTTCTTGTGTACTACTTATTGGGCTCGTAAGAACCGTTTTTGCAGTTTCTTCTGCTAATTCTTTCTTGTAAGCATTCCCAACATTAGGTATAGTTTTTTTAATAAGCGGTGAAGCCATATTAGAAGCTTTAGTAAGAAGTTTTGCAGGCAAGATTTTAGGCATTAAGAAGGGTAAAACCTCTTTTCCTATATTTTTTGTTTGGTTTAGAATATGCTCTCGCGTAATTTCTTTTTTCCTAGCGCTTGCCGCTTTTTGTATATTTAAAACTTCTAACTTTTTAGCAACTTTTTCTTCCTCTGTTAAATTAGGATTATTTTCTATTTCATCATTATAAGGGGTGTAAATATCATCTTTTATAATTGTTGCTTTTAATGTTTCCTGAGAAGGTTTTGTAAAGACTTTTTCTTTAACCCCGTTAGCTTTGTCCCAAGCTTTATTGAAGGCTTCTAACTCACGTGCTTCGCGTGCTTCACGCTCTTCATCTGTTTCATCCGGTAAAAGATCTTCGTATCTTAAATATGGTTCCTTTTGATGTTCAGAAGATGTTTCTTCAGTTTTTTCTTCAGAATTCCCTTTTTCTGTTTCTTCTGAAGTTTCAAGTTCTTCAGAAGTTGTATCTTCATCTTCATCAGACATTTCTTCATAGTTAACAGGCTCTTCTATTTCGTATTTTGGTTTCTTTTTTGACAGAAAATCTCCCATTTCATCCATAACAATGTTTTGATTTGGGTCAACTAAATAATTTTTTAGCATTTCTTTTTCTTCATCGTCATAAACAGGAGCAAAACTCACGTTTTTGTAGTCAGTAGTTTTTCCTAAATCAGGAAACTCGTTTTGCTTTTTCTTATTAGCAAATCCGTTTATAGAACTTTGTCCAAAACCCTCTAATGAAAATTGATTTAGTGTACCCATTGGCAACATTGAGTTGTTATTAGTTCTCAAACTCTGCTCTGTTTGTGGATTTGGATTCTCAGGAAAAGCTTTATTTAAGATTGAATCTATCCAATCTTGATCTTCTTGTTTCTTCAGAGCAATTTCTTGCTCTGAAGGTGGATTTAATAACATTTGTCTTAATTCTTCCCAAATGTCTTCTTCATCCTTTTTTCTGAATAATTCGCCATAAAAAGCCATTATTGCACCTCCTTATTATTTTCTATAACATTTTCTAACTCATTAATTTTTTCGGGTTGTTCTGCTCCGGTATTTCTTTTTTGCATATTTTGAGCAATCATTTGCAATATAGGCAAAGATAACGAAGAGTTTGGATTATTATTCATAATAAACCTTTCGACATTCTCAACGCCTTTTTGTTCAAAATACCAGATAAATATTTCTTCCAGATTCAACTGCAGACCTGCTGCCTTAAACTTCTCAACAGCTTGGACAAGCAAATCTGCTTGCTCTGATTTAAGAGTAGTATTTGAACGATCTGAATAAGTGTATTTGTAATCCGCCTGACGCACAGCATCATCAATTTCAATTGTTTCAGGCTGATTTTCTTTATTAACAAACACTGTTTCAACACCGGATTTAAAATCCGCACAAAGCTTAGCAACTTTTTCAACGTTCGGCAAGATAAAATCTTGATTAATAGTATCCACAAGCATTGAAAGACGTGTCATTTGACCTTGTGCCTTAGTATTAATTTCAGTCGCAGTCTTAGCGGCGCTAGTTTCTACAGAACCTATCATATTTGGGAATATTCCTGATACTTCCGCCATTAAATCGTTCAAGAACGTAATATCATTCAAGAATACTGTCGGATTGAAGTTCATTTGCTGAAACGCAGCAGTAGGAGTAAGATTATCACCGTATTCTATAATTTTTCCGGGATAAAGTTCTATTTCGTCTTCGTCAAAGAACCCTTCCGGAGCAAGAAGCGGAGGATTTTCGTTTAAAGATTGAAGATTACAAGTTCTGTTCAGTAAATCCTCTTGAAGATGAGCAAGAGAAAGCACGCAATAAAGAGGGCTTATACCGCGTTTTGTTTCAGGGTCGGTAATAAATGCACCATAAGAGAAAGGATTTATCAGCCTTTCGTTTTTACCGAACTCAACAAGATATTTGCGTCCCACAACAACTGCATGCCAGTTCTTTAACACTGTTCCGTCAGAGAGTTTTAAATCTCCCCAGTGTTCAAGAACTTCAATAGTTGAACCGTTTA
>CAYSIO010000117.1:0-5211 GCA_964431115.1 uncultured Vampirovibrio sp. | reverse complement strand
TTCTTTTGTTTCTTACCTCGCAAATAAGAAACAAAAGAAAGTACATTAAGAAATGTCTAATCTAATTAAGAATAACGTTTTTGTTGGACTATAAGCCAAACTTACATTGTCTCTACAAAGGAGAGGGTAATACCGATTACTCTTAACAAAATACATAAATTGTTAAAAAGGTGGCATAGCCACCTTTTTAATATATTTCATCTTCAAGTTTTTCTTTAATAGATTGATTTTCGTTATATAAATCAATTGATTCTTGCAAACTGTCAGGAAAAACCGTATCCGGTGCAGCAGATTTTAAATCCAAACCTTTTTCAAGAAGCATAATTTCCTTATCCATAAGCTTCTTATCAGCCCTTACAATATCACGACCCATATGGTCAGTAATAATTGTAATTGTACTTTCTGTCGGAGAGCCTAATTCGCCGGATTTTCTTTGAATATCATAACTTACCCAGTCTTCAGGAAGTTCGTTTTTATAAGCATAATCTTTATCTGTACCTAATCTCTTATCAACCTGACTTGTTAAAATCTTTGTTACATATTCTTTCTGAGAAGTAAATCTGCAAGGAATAATTATATCGTCACCAATTACTTCTTCAGGGTCACGTTTTTCGTATTTTTTAAACAAATCTGCTGCTATTTGCAAATGACCTAACTCTACATCGAGCATAAATTCCCAAATCTTTTTAAGCTTTTCATCAACTTCGTCTTCCACGCAAGTATAATAATTACAAACTTCCGTAAACTCATGAAGAAGAAGTTTCTCATACAAGCTTTCTGTTGGGTCAATAAGCGACTCATACATTGTAACGTGCTCTTCTTCCACGTCTTTAATTTCCGCATAAGTCTCTCTCAAAACATGATTTCCGTACATAAACCCGTGTTCAGCATAATAATTATGTGTTTGTTGTTCCGCTGATACCAAAGTCATTAAGTTAACTTTCGTCTGAGGTGCAGCTGTTGTCTTATCATAATGTTTTCTTAAACGTAATGCATTACAGTTATGATGATGTTGGGTAGGACGACCTACTATAACATCTGTTTGCCCTTGTACGATATCATTAGGACAAATTCCTTCTTCCATATAAGCCCATTGAGCATAACGATATAAGTGGTCAAAGTCTTCTAAAAGACCAAAATCATAAGTTTCTTTAACATATTTATCAGGCTCATTTTGAGCAAGCCAAGCTGTCAAATCTACCGCAACTTGTTCATAGCCCAAAGTTGTTTCTAAAACAGACTGGTCTTTAGGTCCAAGCCAATTTATAGTAGTTTGTTGTTGATCTTCAATTCTTCTGGTCATAGCAACTAATTTGCAATCATCAGCATCGGGGCAAAATCTTGAAAAAGCATGTTTAAAATTCCAAGCTTCTACTTCAATACCGTTCATCAAAATCTGACGGGTTCTTGAATAACAATCTACCTCATTTTTGTTAAACGGCTCTCTTACAATTAAATGCCAGTTTCTAAGTTGTTTTTCTAAAGGTAAACCCTTCTCTTTAAGCGCGTTAAATGTCATTATTTTCTCCTTATTTTTATAGTGATCAAGTGATTAAGAGATCAAGTGATCAAGATATTTAATGTTTAACGCGAAAAATTAAAAAGCGGATTCCCAAAAAGGATTATCCGCGTGGGTAGTGTCGGAAGTCACTAGAAATAAATAATATGTGTATTTTAAATCGGAGAGATGACGAAAGTATACTCCAAACGAGCTTATATATAACTTAATCCCAGAGAATTATGAAACGTACGTGTAATTACATCATCCTGCTGCTCTCGAGTTAATTTATTAAAATTAACCGCGTATCCGGAAACCCTCACAGTTAATTGAGGGTATTTCTCCGGATTAGCTTGAGCATCGAGTAGTGTATCCTTATTTAAGACGTTCACATTTAGATGGTGTCCTCCCTTTTCAACGTAGCCATCCAATATATTTATTAAATTTTTTACTTGTTCAGTAGCCATTTTCTTACCTCACTTTTGTTTTTTACATGTTTATATTACACTATGTTTGACAACAAGTCTGTTGGAATTACAACAGACATAAATGGAAAATTGAAAATGGAAAGTGGAAAATTGTTATGCAAAACTACTATAATCAAATTAAGAATTCACCGGTATTTTTTGGTCTAAGTGAAGACGAACTAAAAGCGATGCTCGAGTGTTTCAAAGCTCGTATAAAAACTTATGAAGACGGAGAAATGATCATTCGTCAAGGCGATGTAATCAACAATATTTACCTTGTACTTGACGGCAATGTAAATATTGAAAAAGATTCTTATTGGGGAAGAAGAATAATTGTGACTCAGCTAGGAATCAATGACAATATTGCACTTGCTTTTGTAGCTTCAAAGAATGTTGAGTGCAGTATAGATGCAATTGCAGTCGGGAAAACAAAATTACTTCTTTTAAGTTATGAAAAATGTACGACAATGTGTAATAACGTATGTACAAAACACAAGCTTTTAATAAATAATCTTTTTGAAATTCTTTCAAAAGAAAATATCGAGCTTCTTCAAAAAATCGAAAATATCTCACAAAAAACTATTCGTGAAAAACTTTTAACATATTTTTCTAACGAAGCTCGAAGAAATAAAAGTAATATTTTTGAAATAACTTTCAATCGGCAAGATTTGGCAGATTATTTGAATATTGATCGTTCTGCAATGAGTTTTGAACTATCAAAAATGCAAAAAGACGGCTTGATAAAGTTTGAAAAAAATAAATTCATGCTTAAATCCGTTTAAAGTACAAAGTTCAAATAACTATTATTAATTTCTTCCTGATCTATTCCGATATATCTAAGAGTTATGCTTGGAGAATAATGATTAAATATTTTCTGCAAAAGCGCAACATCTTTGAATTTGTGATAATGATGATATCCGAAAGTTTTTCTCATTGTATGCGTGCCTATTCGCTCTTGCATGCCTATCTTTCGACAAGCTTTATTAACTATTCTATAAGCATAAGTTCTATCCATTCTATTTTCATAAATTGTTTTAAACAAAGGCTCTTCTGTTTTTTTATCGTTTGTATATGAATTCAATAGAGTTTTTATTTTTTCATTTAGCGGAAATTTTTTATGTTTTCCTGTTTTTTTCTCAATAATATCGATAAAATCTTTATTTTTAACATCTTCCACATCCAGTGCTAAAATATCTGATACTCTTAGCCCTGTATTTGTACCCATAACAAATAATAACAAATCTCTTTGGTTACGTTTGGCTAAATGTCTTTCTACTTTTCTAATTAATTTTTTATCTCGTATAGGTTCTACTACATTCATAAAAATTCTCCTTTCTTTACTACCATGCAAAATTTTATTCATAGAAAGAAGGGTTACTATATAATATTCATTACTATTCTGATTTATGTTATAATGCTTCTGTAGAGGATTTATGAATATGAAAAAATTTTTTGTTTTAGTGTTTTCTTTAATAATGTTTTTACCTACTTACGCTTCTCAAGATGAAAATCTAACAAAAGAAAATCAAATTCAGACAAGAATTAATAACGTAGGTGCAAAAATTCTTAATGCAAACAAGTTCGAAAAAAGAGTAACTTTTGTCTATGATGAAGAAAGTAAAAAGAGTCTTGTAAAAGCTGATAAGACAATTACTAAAAGACAGGTTGTTGTATTTGGAGAAGTTTATAAAAATATTGCATCTGAAGATGAATTAGCTGCATATATAGCAAGAGAAATTCCGGCAGCTATTCGTTCTTATAACGGCGGAACAGGATTATTGAGCTCAGTTCAGCTTAAGGCTGCACCTAAAAAATACGAACTTGTCTTTGATAAACTTGCTGTAGATTATATGGTTAAAGCCGGTTATAATCCTTTAGGTCTGATAACTTACATTCATAAAACTTGTCCTCAAGCCAGACAAGACAAGATTTCCGGCAGTAATCTGACGTCAAAAAGATTAGCTTATATTTATGAGAAAATTTATACACAGTATCCGAGTTTTCTTGTAAATAATACCTATTTAAAAAATGAAACATATCAGAACTTCTTGTTAACTTCGTTAGAAAACCGAAAAAAAGTTGCAGAAAAAGCCAAAAATCCTCTGACAACAAGGGATTTAAAATATGAATAGATTAATTATTTTATTATTTTCTTTATTAATAAGCTTGCCTTGTTTTGCGCAAAGCGTTGTGGATGAAATTGCGCAAAACCTTCCAAGAGCGGTATGCCAACCAAACGTTTACAAGAATTATAATTTTGAATCCACAGAAAAAATTCCTGTAAAACTAAAGATTTTAGAAGATATAAAATCAGAGTTTGATGTCTATGAAGGGCAATTTATTGAGTTTAAAGTTGCAAAAGATGTTGTTTATAATGATAAAGTAATTATAAAAAGAGGAACTCCAACTCTTGCAAAGGTCTCTGTTATTATAACTTCAGGTATGAATGGTATTCCTGCAAGTATAATTTTTAATGATTTTGATATTGAAGGAATCAATAAAAATAAACTTTCAGACAGTTACGAAGTTTTTGGACAAAACAGAAGCCTTCTTGTTTTTCCGCTTAAATGGGCACTTACTCCGATACCGCCAACTGGAAGTCTAACAAATTTTATAAAAGGCGGACATGCTAAATTAAAAGTAAAAAAACCGATAACAATATATTACTATCCTGAATGGAAAGAAAAAGTTTGATAGTTAAAAATCGTAGGTCAAGCATTGCTTGACATTAAATTTATCGTCAGGCACTGCTTGACCTACAGGCTTACGCTTTTTGGGGTTCTCATCCCATTCTAGTCAAAAAAAGAGACTTGAGCAAAAGTTCAGTCTCTTTTTTATGGGACCAGAGAAGGACTCCGCCCAAAACGATTAAGTATCGTTTTGGGATGGAGGGTAAGAACCCACTGGGTGAGAATCCCTCCCCAAATACAATAAAAAAGACCTCCCATATTTGGAAGTCTTCTTTATTTGGGACCAGAGGGATTCGAACCCACGACCAAGGGATTATGAGTCCCCTGCGCTACCGCTGCGCCATAGTCCCGTAGCGGATTTATTAAGTTTTCAGTATTATGGCTTGCGTTAGCGTGGAGCTTCGCTCCTGCGCTACCTTACCTCTCCTTGAACGTGACATTTAGTCACCTTCTCGTCGGCAGAGTGCCATAGTCCCGTAGCTTTTCGGTTTTTTGGTATTTTAACCTCAAAAATTAACCGTCTAGTAAATAATATCAACTAAAAGCCATAAAATCA
>CAYSIO010000116.1:0-5236 GCA_964431115.1 uncultured Vampirovibrio sp. | reverse complement strand
AGGGAAAACAGCTATTGCTCTTTATGCAATGACAAAAAACTTCAAAGAGGGCGGAAAAACTTTTTATACAACTCCACTAAAAGCATTGAGTAACGAAAAGTCCAAAGATTTTTCCAAAATCTTTGGAGAGGAAAATGTTGGGCTAATTACAGGTGACAGTAAAATAAACACAGAAGCGCCTATTATAATTATGACTACTGAAGTTTACAGAAACATGGCTGCTGGTGGAATATTTAATAATGATTCAGATAAAAAACGAGGATTACCTAAAGATTTAAAAACCGTTATTTTTGACGAATTACAATATTTAGGTGACATCGATAGAGGCGGTATTTGGGAACAGTCAATAATGTTTACACCTAAGAATGTTCAAATGTTATCTCTATCTGCAACTATCGGAAACAATCTTAAAATCAACTCCTGGATGGGAGCAAGCAGGGGGCAAAATACTATAGTTACAACTCCGAGTGAAAAATATACACCGCATATTAGTCCTATGAAAGAAACGATATTAATAAACGTGCCTTCTGAAAACAGGCATGTTCCTTTAGAGTATGAAATCGTCAAAGTTGTTTCTGAAACTAAATTACCGAAATATGCTTCAAAAACAGAAATGGCTAAAGCTAAACAAAAGGCCAATGAAATCAGTCGCTCTATTTACGCAAAACCTAGAGAAGAAAGCTATAAAAAAATAACGGAGAAATTATATGCAGAAGATAAGCTTCCTGCTATTTACTTTGTTTTCAGCAAAAAAGAAAGCAGACATTTGTTAAGCTATCTTGCTAAAGACTCCAAAACTCTCACAACAACTGAAGATAGAAATAAAATTGCGCAAATATTACACAAATATAAAGAAGAGGGCGTTTATTTAGGCGAAAGTTTAAACAAAGAAGCATTAATGAAAGGTTATGCAGTGCATAACTCAGGATTACTTCCTTCTCAGAAAGGTTTGATTGAAGAATTGTTCCAGAAAAAACTTATAAAAGTGGTAATAGCAACTGAGACATTATCTGCAGGTATCAACATGCCGGCAAGAACAACTGTAATTTCGACCCCAAGAAAACCCGGTTCAACTTCTGACGGCGGTGAAGATAAAAAAAGAAATTTAACAGCAAATGAGTTACACCAAATGGGTGGAAGAGCCGGTCGTAGAGGAATTGATACTCAAGGATTCTGCATCTTACTTAGTTGTAACCCCGAACAGTATGAGTTATATCAAGAGCTTGTATCAACTCCTGCAAGCAAACTTGAAAGTTATCTCGATTTAGACTTTTCATTTATCGCAAATTACATTTCAAATCTTTCAGACGAAAATGACTTAAAATACATACTTAAAAAATCTTTCTATTCATTTAATGAATCTAAAGGTACCGATAAAGAAAAATTAGAAAAACTTTTCGAAAACATACAATTAAAGAAAAACTTACTCATCAAAAAAGGCTTTTTAAAACCTAATGGCGGAGTCAGCAAAAAAGGTAATCTTTTAAAGCTCCTAAACGGATATGAACAAATTCCGATAATAGAAATGATTAGTAATAAAGCTTTTGCAGAATTGTCTCCGGTACAGCTTGCAGGCATACTCGGAGGGTTAGCAAACATTGAATATAATACACGAGGAGATGCTATTAACAGACCTTTTGAATTAAAAAATAAGTCTGATAAGACATTTTTTAATATAGCGGAAAAGGTCACAACTGAAGTCAAAAAATATGGCGAAGAAATAAAGACAATCTATCCAAACAGAGAAATTCACGTTAATTCAAATATTATGGAACATCTTTATTCTTGGGCAGAATTAAACTCATTAGAAGAAGACAGCAAAGCTAATTGGAAAAAATTATACACAGGGGATTTAAAGACAAGCATTAAAGATGAAGGCTCGTTGTTTAGAGAAATCGCTACAACAATTGATTTAATAAAACAACTTACTCATATTGCAGCAGAAGGTGAAAAACAGGCTAAAAACCCTGAAGATAAATTATACTATCAAATACTTGGAGTTAAATTAAGAGAAGCCTTAAGATTGCTTCAAAAAACTCCTGTTGATATGCAGATATAAATTATTGTGGTATACTCTCTTGTATGAAACTGCAAAGATTAGGGCTGAAAAATTATAGAAACTGTGAAAACATTTCTTTAGAATTTGCGAGACAAAAAACACTTATCGTTGGTAAAAACGCTCAAGGTAAAACTAATATACTTGAGAGTATTTACTTGCTATCTGATTTAAAAAGTCCCAGAACATCTGCAATGGCTGATCTAATAAAATTTGATTCAAACCTGTTTGAAATAAATGCAGAAATCGAAAAAAATAATACACAAATAGAGCTTGATATTTCTTACAGTCAAGATAAAAAACGAGAGCTGAAAATAAACAAAGTGAAGACATCTGCTAAAGATTTTAGACTAGCAGTTAAAACTGTATTATTTTCTACAAAAGATTTATTACTATTACGCGGAGCTCCGCAAGATAGAAGAGATTGGCTTGATAGAGCAATCTCTCAAATCTATCCTGCATACGATGAAAGAATATCAAAGTACGAAAAAATACGAATTCAAAAAAACAACCTACTTAAATCTGAATACATAGACGAAGCTTTGCTTGACGTTTATAACGAGCAGCTTATCATAACAGGAGCTAATATTATTTTCTTAAGAAAAAAATTCTTGAAAGAAATCGAAAAATTTGCTTGTGAAAAACATAAAATTATAAGTGAGAGCGAAGAATTCTCGATAAATTATACAAATCCTGAAGATGAAGTAGAAGCTATTTCTGAGTACTTAAGAAATGAACTTCGAAACAAACGTTCTGAAGAATTTGGCAGAAGACAAGCTTGCGTCGGACCACATAGAGATGATATCGAGTTTAAAATTAACGGAATTGATGCTGTTAAGTTTGCTTCTCAAGGACAACAAAGAACACTTGTTCTCGCCCTCAAGCTTGGCGAACTTGAAATTATAAAAGCCAAAACCGGATATTCACCAATTTTACTTCTTGATGATGTATTAGCCGAACTAGATGAAACTAGACAAAACTTTTTATTAAAATCTATTGAAAACGGTATACAAACCATTATTACATCTGTGGATACAATTCTTTTTGAAGAAGATTTTCTTAAAGATGTGCAAATTTATACAATAGAAAACGGCGCATTAAAAGTTAATCAGTAATATAAAGCGCATCAAATTTATAAGCTTCAAGTGTTCTTGAAAAATAATTCGGAGGTAAACCGGCTTTTTCTTTTAAAGAATTTAAGAACACATCACGTTCAGGAAGCTGTTCCCAAACAACAGGCAAATAAACAGCTCTTCTGTCACGTTCAGCAAGTATAATTCCGTGCGGATAAATTTTAGATAGCAAGTCTCGCTCATCTTTAAAATTAATTCTTTCAATAGAAGATAAAATAGATACAGAAACTTCTAAATTACTTAATTCTTCAGGTGTTAAAGGTTCAAAACGAGGATCTTGAAATGCAGCATTTTTTGCATTGTCAATTAAGTCTAAAACTAAAGGTTTTGTCGGGTAAACCGACCCAATACACCCTCTTAGTTCCCCATTACGTTTAAGAGTTACAAAGCAAGCCCCATACTGAGTTAAAACCGAAGGAATATCTCGAGGTATAAAATCCTCACCATTTATCGCAGCAATAATACTCGCCTTTGCCAGTTTTAAAATATATTTCGAATAGAATCTTTCAATAAAATCATTTCTGCTGTCTATATATAAAAACCAAGAGCCGTAGCCTACAACTCGATTTGTATCTCGACTTATATCACCAGAATTATAAAGCATAGCGCGAATTAATGAACATTCATTATGATTTGCAAAATCTACAAGCCCCATTATTCCGACTAATCCACACGCCTGTTGAGTTTCAAAACATTCAAGTCTTCCCGTCTCAATAATTGTTGCCGTATAAGTATCAATTTGGCGGCATTCTTGTTGTGTATAAAAATGACTCAAATCTGACGAAATCACAAAAGAAGAATTTTCCCAATATGTAGCAATTAGATCAGAAATTAGTCTATAATCACACGCACCGACAAGAATGGGAACAATCCTAATCTTTCTGCCAATCTTTTTTAATCCTTTGACAAAATCTATAGCACTTTGAGTTCTAGGACAAAATAAGTGTTGAATAAAAGGTAATTGAACTTCAATAGAGTGCTCCTTATCAAAAACTTCATTTGAAATAAGACAAGGAAATCTCTCCGCAATATCTTTTATTAAACGATTATTTACTTCAAGACTGCCTAATGGTGTATCAAAATACGTATATTCAGGTAACGCAATATTATTAAAGTTTTCGTGATGAGAAGGTGCAATAATAAATATATTCTCATTGAGTTCTAAATGTTGAAATCCTGCCATTGCAGCATTGCCGGAATAATACACGCCGGCATGAGGAACAATAATCGCTTTACTGGCGTATTCAATTTTTTGTTCCAACATATATGAATTTAATAAATTTGTAAGTTCTTCTGGTTTATCAGGGTAAAAACTTCCTGCAAACGTCGGACTTTTATTCATTTACTCATACTCCTCAACAAGATTATAGAATAAAAATTACAATTTGTCTTCTATTGTCTGTTTTATATATTGTTTTAAAGCCGGAGTTATTAACAAATCGGGTTCTTGAACACATATTTCATCAAGAATATTTACACCTTTTCTATATTCTCCTGTCTTTATATACAAAATCCCGAGTTTTATTCTGTCATATACATCTTGAGATTGCTGATATTCCGCAATTTTCGTTTGAGCAATATTCAAGTTTATATAACAATCAACAAGATTCATATAAGTTTTTAAATTCAGCCCGTATAGTTTTACTGAATCCTCAAAACATCCTCTTGCCTGATCAGGGTAACCTATAAAATTATAAGTTTCTCCTAAATTGTTATAAAAAATAGCACTCGCTTGAGTAGAAGGACTTAGAGAAATCGCGATTTTAAATTCTTGAATCGCAGCATAATAGATTCTATCTCTTAAATAATTAAGCCCAACATTATTATGATAAAAAGCATCCTTCTCAGCTCTAATTGTATATCTATAAGGTTTTTTGTATGCAGAACAAAAAACCATTATTAATAATAAAAAAAATGTAATAAGTTTTTTCATCATAATAAAGATATTTCTAAACCTTCGGTTGCCATTATTGCATTTTCTTCTGCATATTCCTCAGCCAATAAATCCAATTTTTCATCATTATAACAAGGGTCATAATGGAAAAAC
>CAYSIO010000115.1:0-5239 GCA_964431115.1 uncultured Vampirovibrio sp. | reverse complement strand
TTGCGTAGGCAAATGCAAACTGAGGACGAAACTTAACGTCAGCGCCGTTGCGACGGAGCAAAAGCGTAGGAGTGAAGCAATTTCTGATTGCACAGGCGCTAAATAGCGTAGCTCGGAGTGAAGTGCCGGTGCGACGGAGCTATAACCAAGAAAGAATTGCGGTAGACTAAAGTCTACCCTACGATTCCCACCTATATTTACCCCCTCCCTAACCCTCCCCGTCGGAGAGGGAACAAAAAAAAGATCTCTTATTCGGGGGACTCTCTTACATTTACCCCCCCTCTCTTATATAACATCTTACTATCTTACATCTACTAAAAGTTTTAACCCTCATCGTGAGGGTTTTTTTATTCTTTTAGTAAATTACACCGAAAGTCGGGTTTTACATTTACCCCTAGAGTTTTATAGACTTATCTTGCCCCACCCCCTTTGAATATTTAATCAACAATTTATAAGCTCGCTCAGCTTGTTTTAAGTATGCGGAATAATTTTCATCAGATTCAGAAGCAATAGTATTTAGCATTGTTCTTGTAATAATAGCCTCTTTCATAAGCTCTTCCAGATGTACCGGCACAGTAAGAATATCGCTATCTTTTTTGAGCGAAAATATTTCTTCACCTTGTGCATTTTCACCAACAGCAAGAGTCATATAATCAATAGTCACAATTCCTTTTTCTTGAGGTACAGGGTGTAGAACTATTTTATCATTCTTAATATAAAATCCTGTCGGAACACCTACTATATTCTCTAACTCAAGCGGATTTTCAATAAATTTGAGCAATTCTGAGTTATATTTTACAGCATAATTTCCGTTTAAATCTTTCTTGATTAAACCGCTTGGCAAATCATACGCATCCATTTTGGGAATCGTCAAAATTAAATGAGTTCTTTCTCTGAACGGAAAATCATACGAAGCATAAATATCAATAATAGATTTATTGATTGCAAGCACAAGCGAACCTTCGAATTCCGAGTCTGAAACGGCGTCATTATCATACATTGCCCATTCTTGGGAAGCCGTAGTATTGTATAAATCTAATAGTGTTAATGTCATTTTTTCTCCTTTCTAAATTTTTCCGGTGATTTCACTAACATCATAATTTGCAAACTGCTTTATATAGCTTTCAACCGAAGTCCCGAAAGCATCTTTCCCTATATTTTTCCCTCCGGATTTAAGGTATTCATAAACAGAACCCGCCCCTTTTAAATGAGCCCCTGCCAGTAATCCGGATGGAGTTATTAAAATCCCGTTTATAATAAGCCCTAAATAATTAAGTGCACCTACGGCTTTTAAATATCCCCATTGTTTTTTCTTAAAAATTATCTGAGCATTTTCTTGAGCTTTGGGGTTATTTAAAAAATCTTGGATAGATTTTACCCCGTCTTTTCCAAGAAAATTTCCTGACCAATCATTGTTATACCTGCGCGAAGGCTTTTGATAATATCCGGCATCAATAAGTGCAGCTTCACCCATTTGGTACTTACCTGCGTAACCATAACGATTAAACGCTTTGTAATTCCCTCCGGATTCTCTTGCTCCAAGAGCATTTAAAAATTGTTGTAATGTTTTCATTCTGTTCTCCTTTTGAGTTATAAAAAAATGTGTTATTGTTGATATATGAAGATAAGTTTATTAGGTCAAAATAATACAAACTTTGAATCAATCATTGTTCCTGACAAGATTGTCTCTGCGAGAATTCTGAAAAATCTTGACGAAAGAAAATTGATTGATTTAAAAAGTGTATTGATAAAAAAAAAACAATCCGGTAAATGCTTATATTGGTTTAGATAAAAGCAGATTAACGGCAAGTTTGCAATGTGAATACCGACTTAAAAGTTTTAAAGAAAACTATAGACAAAGGTTCTTTTTTGAATCTGACATTAAATTCATAAAAAGAATTGCAAAAAAATGCGATGAATATAAATCCCAACTGAAAAATGTATTATGAATAGCTTTCGGGTAAATTGTTTGTTGGGATTTCTATCCCAACAAAAAGAGTTATTTAATCATTTCATCTACTGTTTTGTCAACCAAAGAGGCAAATTTTATAGCATTAATTAAAGATAAATTATGCTGTCCATTTTCAACATTACTAACATAAGATTTGCTAAATCCCAATTTATCAATAACATCATCTTGCGTCATTTTTAATTTCATTCTAGCTATTTTAAAATTAAAACCAAAATTATTTAAAACTTTTTGTTCGTCCATAGTAGTATTTTATATTCTTGACAGTATGTAGTCGATAGTCTATAATAGAAATTATTTTATTATAGAGGAATATATAATGAGTATTATAAATGACGAATTGGAAAAAAGAATAGAAAATCGTTATAAATTAATAGAAGAAAGTTTAAAAGATTTAATCTCAAATATGACTGAAATGTTGGGCATGTTGGAAAGTGCAAGATATTTAGAATTTGTTAAGAGAAGAATAAAAGAAAAAAGCAATTAGCAAATAGGTCGAGTTTATAACCCGACACTATAATTATTTTTTACCACCAACCAAACTTTTTACGTCTGCGTTTTAATTTCTCAAGCCATTCGTTATGTGACAATGGCTTTTGAATAGACTGTTGACTAGGGTTGAGATTGTTTTGAGTAGGTGCTATAATATTATTAGGAGATGTTGGCTCGACCCGACTCGGTCGATTACTAAGATCTCCTATTTGTTTTGACATATAATATTTTGCACCATCTGGGGTATCTGCAATTAAAAATTCTTTACTATTATTTTTTAATTTATGAAATCCTTTTATATTATCTTTAATTCCATGTTTTTTATGATAAGGTAACTCATAATCAACGTAATCAGCATTATTTAATTCTTTTCTTAAAGAATCAAAATCTCTACCAGCATTAGGCTGTTTAGAAATCGTTTCTAATCCTGATTGGGTATAATCTATATCGCCGATTTGTGAATGTCTTGATTTTGTGCCTTGTATATAGTCTTTGTAGAAATTTGTTTCTTTTTTTCTTAATAGTTTTAAATCATTTATTTTTTTTAATTCTTTTCCTCTAACAGCTTTCTCAACATTAGCTCCAGCTGTTCCTAGACCTGCTCCTAATGTTGCACCTATTGCAGTATCTTGTGCGGCGGTTTTCAACGGATTTTCATCTTCAAGCAAGCCTCGACCAAGACCTTCTACGGTACCTGAAGAAGCTCCTTTCAATGTTCCTGTAGCAATTTCGTTTGCAATCTTTCTTCCTAATTTTGGAGCTAGTTTTTTAGCTAAAGTTCCTGCAAGCTTTGCTCCGCCATATCCGGGAACAGCAGCGCTACCTATTTCTAAAGCTGCTCCGCCATAGTTTTTTGCTTGCTCTAAGACATGTTCACGGTTTATTTCTTTATTTCTTGCCTCATAAGCTTCTTCAATCTTAGCTACTTCTGCTTTTTTCTGAGCTTTTAATTCATCGCTTCAGTCCTTCTTTGAGTCAATTTGTTCATAAGGAGTAAGATGTTTTTCGTATGCAACACTGCCTTCGTACATTGGCGCAGCCATGCCGGTTGGCTCACCTACCAATGTTTTTGGCTTGTCAAATAAATCCTCATATTCTAAATACGGTTCTGTTTTAGGTTTTTCTACATCAGGGAACATTTTTTCCAATGCCGCATCTATTTTTGCTTGTTCTTCTTGTTTCTTCAGAGCAATTTCTTGCTCTGAAGGTGGATTTAATAACATTTGTCTTAATTCTTCCCAGATGTCTTCTTCATCCTTTTTTCTAAATAATTCGCCATAAAATGACATTATTTCCTCCCTTCTTTTTCTACAACTAATTCATAGATTGAACCATTGTTATTAGCTGCTTTCTTCTTAATTTTGTCACGATATTTTTTACCGTTTTTTTCTAATATTTTGTAATCCGCAGGAAACTTTTCTTTCAACTCTTGAGCTGTTATATCAGGAAGTTCAAAAGTGTGTCCTGTCGGGATAAATTCAATTTTGTACATATAATCACCCTCTTAAATTAACCCCCACCCTTTCCCTCCCCCATAGGGGAGGGAATATCTTAAGTGGGGAGTTTTTCTTTATCCTATGCTTCTACAGGACGCACACCAGCCCATTTTGCTACAGCAAAAATAGTACCGCTGAATCCTTCTGCAAAATCCAAATCAATTGAACCGTCTGCTTTTTCAAAACGTGATAAGTCTTGAAGTTGAATAGCAGAAACACCTGCAGGTAATTCGATTACGATATCACCAAGCATTGAATTAGGATAAGCATCTCCTGCTTTTACTGTTAAAAGTGATTCACTTGCAGAGTTTTCAATAACAACAAACAAAGAATTGTTTTTATTAGAAAAAGCTTCTGCAATAGTAACTCCGTTAGCAGGAGCAACTTCTGTTTTTTCGATACAAATATTTGCAACAGACTCTGTATGATCAAGAGTCGGATATTGAACATTAATAATATCTCTAGTCATATTTTTTCCTTTCTTTAATTATACATATCACCCTCATCAGAGCTTCGCTCAGCTTCTCCCATCAAGGGAGAAGCGAAGAAAGATTTTTTAAGGATGAAACCAAACAAAATTACACATTTACTGCTAAAGGTGCAGAAACTTTTACTGTACCTAACATATCAGCACGAGGAGCGCCAACACCATATAGACCATAGCCTTTGTAGCAAGTGTTAAAGTTCTTTTCAGGTGTATAGTAAGTTGTATTCAAGTCTGATGAAATACCACCCGCTAGAGTCTTATCTTTAACACCGAATAAAGGATAGAACACGCCGTCTTCAGGTTGAGCAATATTGTTTGAAACAAGGATTTCCCAACCGCAAAGATTACCGATATAACCTTTAGCCATTTCTTTTTTGCCGGATTCTGTGTATTTCAATTCGTCTAACTTACCTAAATAGAATTGGTATTCAGGAGGAATTACACAGACCATTGAACCGTCAACCCAATTTGTATGACCTTTTCCGTCTCCTCTTTGGAATTTAGCTTGCATATATGCAAAAATATCCTTTGCGATTTCAGGAGTTAAAGCGATAGCAGAACCGTTGTCATCAAGATAATGACCTGCTCTTGTATATAAGTTAGCGTAAGCACTGTCAACAGATGCTGCGAATTGTTTAATCGCATCTTCTGTATAATCTTTAGCCAAAGTAACCATATTATCAGGAGTTTCTTTATTAGCTTCAATCATTTTTTCTTCCATTTCAGAAAGTTCAAAGTGGAAAGCTTTTCCTCTGTCAATTTTGACTTTGCAGATAGATAATGTCGCAGCTTCAG
>CAYSIO010000114.1:0-5246 GCA_964431115.1 uncultured Vampirovibrio sp. | reverse complement strand
ATATCCCTAATCAACAGCTATGCACGATATTCGTTCATAGCTTTTTCTTTTGTTAACTTTTTAGGTTAAGTCATTTTAATACTACACAACTAACTTTTTTATTATTGAATTAATATTGTTATATACTAGAATTAACATATATGGTTATACTATCGGGGAATTGATTTTATGAAATTTGATAAGAAAAATTTATCTATACAACTGCTTGCATTAATAGGGCTTGGTTTAGCTATAAAATTGGCTTTTATATATTATTCAGCAAATTACGACAAATATGCCCTATCAAGCTTTTGTTCTATTAATGATTTTATAGATTGTGATGGTGCTGCAAAAACAAACACCGCTCAGTTCTTAGGAATACCTCTTGCTTATTGGGGAATATTCTTCTATTTAACAATTCTATTCTTAACTTTTGTTGATAAATTAAAAAATCTCAAACATCTTAAGTTTTTAGAAGTATTTAAAAACCCTCTTGCATACATGACATTTTTAGGAACAATTGCGTTTCTTGTATCAATGATTCTTGCAGGAATCAGCTTGTTCGGAATCCACAAAGTTTGTATTCTTTGTGTTGTGACATACATTATAGATTTTGTAATAGCATTAATCGCAGCTGACGGCATGTTTAAAAATATCGTTGCGGGATTTAGAACAACATTTATTGATTTTATTGAAGGTGCAAAAAAGTATTTCAAAACTTTTATAGTTTTGTTAATTTTATCAACATCTTTTTTAGCATACTCCGGTATAACACTAAATTTTGTACCACATATAAAACGTAGAAATGAAATTTTAAAATACAACAAAATAAAATATAATCCTTACAGAGTAAAAGGAAATATTCTTGGCAATCAAAAAGGTGAGGTTGTTATAGAACTCTATTCAGACTTCGTTTGTCCGCTCTGCTACATCAACAACATAATGATTCACCAAGCAGTTAAAGAATTCAAAAATATAAAAATAAACCACCACAATGTGCCTTTTGACAAAGAATGCAATCCTTATATAGATATGAACATGCACCCAAAAGCTTGTTTTATGTCAAAAGCCGCAATAGCTGCGGAATTACAGGGAAATTATTGGGAAATGAGTTCTTTGCTTTATGAAAACAAACCAAAAGACATTGAAAAAGTTACGGAACTTGCTAAAAAAATAAATCTTGATACCGACAGATTTATCCGAGATTTAGAATCTAAAAAAACAGCAGAGAAAATTCGTAAAGAATTGGATGAAGCTGAAGAACTCGAAATTGACGCTACTCCTACAATGATTATTAATGGCGAGAAAATAGTCGGTGTAAAACCTTATTCAACATTAAAGGAGATTTTAATTAAACATGGCGCAAAACGGAAATAGAATATTATTACATGCCTGTTGCGCAATTTGTTCCGGTTATCCTATTTCTCTATTAAAAGAAATGGGATATTCGCCTGTTGTATATTTTTGCAATCCCAATATTGACACAGAAGAAGAATTCAACCGCAGATTGGAAGCTCAAAAAAAACTTTGCGAGCATTTTAATGTGGAACTTTTGGTCGAAGATTATAACCCTCAAGAGTTTCTGGATTTTGTAAAAGGTCTGGAAAACGAACCGGAAAAAGGGCTTAGATGTGATAAATGTATTGAGCTACGCTTAAACAAAACTGCGCAAAAAGCAATGGAACTTAACATAAAAAGCTTTACAACATCACTCGTTATAAGCCCGCATAAAAACTTCAACAAGATAACTAAACTTGGAATTTCTATTTCACAGAAATATTTACCCCCTGAATATTTACCACTTGAATATTTACCCCTTGATTTTAAAAAGAAAGACGGATTTCTTAAAACAAATAACATTTCAAAAGAATTAGGTCTATATAGACAAAACTACTGTGGTTGCAAGTTTGCAAAAAAATAATTATATACAATTACGAGTTATTATGTTATTATAATTGAGTACAAGAGGAGCACTAAATGGGCTATAAAATATTATCAAAAATAGAACTTTGTCCAAACCAATATGAATTGGTTATTGAGGCTCCATATATTGTCAGAAATGCCCAAGCCGGTCAATTTATTATTTTTAGAGCAGAAGAAGACGGAGAAAGAGTGCCACTTACTATTGCTGACGTTAATAAAGAAACCGGAGCATTGACAATTGTATTTATGGCTGTCGGCTATTCTACTAAAAAACTTGCGGAACTTAATGTCGGTGATGAATTAATCGATTTAGTAGGACCTTTAGGACAGCCTACTCACATAAAAAAATACGGCACTGTAGTTTGCCTTGCGGGCGGATATGGTGCTGCTCCTTGTTATTTAATAGCAAAAGCTTTCAAAGAAGCCGGCAATAAAGTATACATGATAATGGGAGCAAGAACAAAAGATTTAATCTTCTGGCAAGATAAGATGAGAGATGCTTGCTCTGAATTATTCATAACAACAGATGATGGTTCTTTAGGCGAAAAAGGCTTTGTAACACAAGTTTTAGATAGAATAATGACAACAGAAAAAGTAGATTACGCAATAGCAGTTGGTCCAATGCCGATGATGAGAGCTGTTGCGGAACTTACCAGAGATAAAGGAATCTATACGGAAGCAAGCATGAACCCTATTATGGTAGATGGCACAGGAATGTGCGGAGCTTGCAGAGTAACTGTTGGCGGCGAAACAAAATTCGCTTGTGTTGACGGTCCTGATTTTAACGCTCACCTTATAGACTTTGACGAAGTAATAAATCGTAGTAAAATATATAAAGATGAAGAGCGAAAAAGAAGCGAAAATTGTAACTTAATTAAAATGGCAAATAAAATATAGGAGATAGAAAGAATGGCACCACAAGAAAAAACAATACCTTTATGTCCACTAATGAGTGTCGGTTCTCAAGTAGAAATAGTTTGTATGCAAGAGAATTGTGCTTGGTATTTAAAAAATTACAAGATTTGTTCTGTATATATGATGGCACATAACTCGATGCTGGATGTTCAAGCGAAACAGAAAGCAGCAAAAGGTCAATAGTTATAATAAAGTCGGAGTGTATCCGACTTTATAGTTTTATAAGGAGTAAAAATGAAAAACACTGTCGTTATCGGCGCTCAATGGGGAGACGAAGGAAAGGCAAAAATAACAGATTTATTAGCAGAAAAAGCTGATTTAATTATTAGATATCAAGGAGGTTGTAATGCCGGACATACTGTTGTTGCAAACGGCAATACTTACAAATTCCATCTGATTCCTTCAGGTATTCTTTATGATAATACAATTTGTTTCATCGGAGCAGGTACTGTTATTCATCCGGAATCTTTTGAAAAAGAAATCGACGAATTAAAAGCTCAAGGTGTTAAATTTGATAACTTGAAAGTATCGCCTCTTGCAACAATCACAATGCCATATCATATAGAGGTTGATGGTTGGTCAGAAGCTAATTCCGGCAAAGGTAAAATTGGTACAACAAAACGCGGAATTGGTCCGACTTATACCGATAAAATGGCAAGAATAGCATTTAAAATCCAAGATTTGTATTCTCTTGACGCACTAAATGAAAAAATAGAGATGGTCTTGCCTATTAAAAATAAAACTTTAGAAAAAGTCTATGGAATAGAAACTTATACAAAAGATTGTATTTTATCGTTATGCGAAAAATATGCTGAATTATTCAAACCTTATGTTTGTTTCGAGTGGCAAGATTTACTAAACCGCTACAAAGACAAAACTGTTCTTTTCGAAGGCGCTCAAGGTGTAATGCTTGATATTGATTATGGCACATACCCATTTGTAACAAGTTCAAACCCAATTGGCGGCGGAGCAGCGACAGGCAGCGGTTATGGCCCGACTATGATTAAAGAAGTAGTTGGTGTCTCAAAAGCTTATGTTACAAGAGTCGGCGAAGGTCCTTTTGTAACAGAATTAACGGATGAAACAGGTAAAAAGATCCAAGAAATCGGTCACGAATTTGGTGTTACAACCGGACGTCCGAGAAGATGTGGTTGGTTTGATGCAGTTATTATGAAATATGCAGTTCTTGTTGGCGGGATTACAAATGTTGCTCTTACAAAAATCGACGTATTTGATACTTTTGATGAAATAAAAGTTTGTGTTGCGTATAAAGATTGCAGAAATGACAAAATCTATACTTCATACCCGACTGATGTGTTCATCCATAAGTATTTAGAGCCTGTTTATGAATCTTTTGCAGGATGGAAAACAGATTTAAGCGGAATCAGAAATTATAACGATTTACCGGATAACGCAAAAAGGTATATAGCAAGAGTAGAAGATTTAATAGGCGCTCCTGTAGGTATTGTCTCTGTCGGACCTGATAGAGAACAGACTATCTTTAGAAATCCTATGTAGGATTTTTTATCCAGTCATATAGATTACGAATTTCACCATACTCCAAATCTTTTAAAAGGTTTGGAGTATTTAAATCTTCTCTAATGGGCTCAGATGTGAAGATTTCATCGTTATAAACACTTGCGAAATTTCTTCCATCATTAGCACAATATGGAAGTTTAACAATCCCGTTATCACAAATATATGCAAGTCCATGTACCCTGCAAATAATCGGACGATATGGGTAAATAGAGCACTCTGAACTAATTAAAAATGGGCATTTACCACCTTTTTCGAGTGTAGATAAATTTTGTTGAATCTTTAATTTAGTTTCTGAGTCTACTTCTGAATAACCTAGCATTATATAACGCAATTCAAGTTCTGAAATCGGATAGTCACCTTTCTCACAACAAGCAGAACATCCTTTTTTACAACAAATATACTCGGCTTGATTCTTGAAATATTTTTCTAACTTAGAATCAAGCTCGAGCAAAAATTTTGGATAAACATTTACCCCTTGCTCCAAAATCTACCCCAGAATTTTCTTGAAGTATGGCTTTCTAATTGCTCAATTCTTGCGGAAAGCTCTTTATTGTGTTCAAGAAGCTCTTGAACTTGTTTCGCAAGGATTTCATTATCTCTTTTATAACCGCCTGCTTCAATTAAACGAGTTGCCATATCAGAATTTGTAATATCATCACTAATTTTCTTTGCAACAGCTTCAGCAAGCATTTGAAGTGTTTGAGAAGTAACATCCAAAGTAAAACTTTTATCACGTGGAGGAGTCAAATCAGTTACAATATTTTCTGAATTTTTCTTATAATACATTACGTGAGATTTCTTTAGCGTTGTTCCGTCAACTCTTTTTAAGAATATTTTTTTATAATTCAGCGGTTCTGAGTCATCAGACGTTGAAACCTCAAGAATATTAG